>WQUN01000115.1 GCA_009782085.1 Bacillota bacterium | reverse complement strand
CTGTCCAGAAATAACATGCACATTTTTTTGAAACGACGAACGCTTCTACGGCGTTTCAAAAAAATATTTGATCAGTTTATTTCTGGACAGTTCCTTACGGAGGACTGAGAAATGGAGAAGCGCTTCGAAGGCTGCCCCGGCGCGGCCGCTTTTCGCGGCACGCCGGAGCTTAAGGAGAAAACCTGCCCGAGCTGCGGGCGGACGATAGAGATGTTCACCGGCGACACGCGGGTCCGATGCGAATGCGGCTTCGTCGCATATGGCGACGCGCAGAGCTGCGTCAGCTGGTGCGCCTACGCGCGGGAGTGCGTCGGCGACGAGATGTACGAAAAATTCATGAGCAAGGTGCGGCTATGAACCAATTCTCGCGGACAGAAAAGCTGTACAATACGATCATGAGCAAGGTGCGGCCATGAACCAATTCTCGCGGACCGAAACATTGCTGGGTAAGGAAGCTCTGCTCCGGCTCCGGGCCTCGTCGGTCATCGTCTTCGGGCTCGGCGGCGTCGGTTCGTACGCGGCGGAGGCTTTGGCGCGCGGCGGGGTCGGCCGCCTGGCGTTCGTGGACGGAGACACGGTCAGCGTGACGAACATAAACAGGCAGCTTGTCGCGACTCACGCGACCGTCGGCAGATACAAGGCGGACGTCATGCGGGAGAGGGCGCTGGAGATAAACCCCGAGGCGGAGGCGGAGACATTCCGCTTCTTCTACGACGCGGAAACCGCCGGCGGGATCGATTTGTCGCGCTATTCCTACGCCGTCGACGCCATAGACTCCGTGGCGTCGAAGCTGCTTATCATACGGAACGCGGCCGCCGCCGGCACGCCGGTCATAAGCTGCATGGGCGCGGGCAACAAGCTGGACCCGACTAAGTTCGAGGTCGCGGACATCTACGACACTTCAGTTTGCCCGCTGGCGAAGGCCGTGCGAAAGGAGCTCCGCGCCGGCGGCATCGGGAGCCTGAAGGTCGTTTATTCCAGGGAGCCGGTTATGCCGGCAGCCGACAGCGGATGCGGGGCGAAAGGCAACGGCGGGATTACGCCGGAAACCGGCGCGAAAAAATCCGCAAACAAAACAATCCCCGGGAGCGTATCGTTCGTCCCGCCCGTGGCTGGGATGATACTGGCCGGGGAGGTCATAAAGGACATAATCGGGATACGATGAAACGCGCCGTTTCCCCGTTGCGCTATTTCCCTTTCAGGCTTCTGGAAATCTGCCTGAACACGACTATCCCGCCGACAAGCGGGATCAGAATCATCAGGCCCTCGTACAGATACTCGAACCAGCCCGGCGGCGACGTCGCGCCGGCGACGGCGTTTTTGCCCAGAGTGACGAGTATCAGCAGTATAAAGAACAGAATTGCCGTGAACAGCGGCTTTTTTTTCATGGGAATCCCCCCTGGGTTTTATTTCATAAAATTTGCTGCACCCTTATTTTATTTTGTGCTTCAGCTTCAGGAACTCCAGATACTCCAGGAGTTCCTTTTTCATAATAGGCGGGCAGGATTTCGGCAAGATCACATATTGTTCCCTGCTGTATGTAGTCTCTTCGTTCGTCAGTCCGTGCAGATAGTCAAGCGAAATATCAAACAAACAGGCAATTTCCTCCTGTATCCTGTCACTTGGCGCTGTGACGTCATTTTCATAGGCTGAAATGGTTTTTTCCTTAACATTTAGCTTATCGGCAAGCTCCTTTTGTCTCAAACCCCTGTCCTTTCGGAGCTCTGCGAGCCGTTCACCAATAAACATTGGCATTCCTCCAGCCGATACCGTTCTGTTTCATAGGAATTATAGGACAACTCAAGGAGGAACTGTGTAAAGGCATATTAATTATGGTTCATATTGTAAAAAATAGCTTGAAAGGTATATTTATTATAGGTATAATGTGCGAGACAATTTTGCATAGCAGGAGGATAACATGGAATATCTGTCGGAAATCAAACCTGTTCAGACTGTCTGTTTCACCGGCCATCGTCCGGACCGGTTGCCCAGAGACGCAACCGCTTGCGCCAGAATGCTGTATTTGCTGGACAATGAGATAAAGTTGGCCATATGCCGGGGCAAAGTGAATTTTGTATCCGGTGCAATGAGCGGATTTGATATAATCGCGGCTGAAAGGGTTATAACGCATAAGGCGGAATATTCGCAGTTACGATGTATTTTGATTCTGCCGTTTTCGGTTCGTTATTTTGAGAATGAAAACTGGACGCCGGAATGGATAGATCGGTTACAAGCGGTTTCTGAACAGGCGGACTATGAAATTAGCCTTTTTGAAAGATACCATTATGGCGTATATTATGAACGCGACAAGTTCATTGTCGACATGTCCTCCGAAGTCATCGCGTATTTCGATGGTCAGCCTGGAGGAACAAAGTATACGATCGACTATACAGTATCATGCGGCAAGCCCTTAATAAATCTCGCCGACGCATTTGCGCCGATTTGACATATGCTCCTCTCCTGTCTATAATAACCCATATTCCCCGCGGGGGCGCCGCGCCCGCAGCGCCAAAACAGGCGCGAATCCGCGTTTGTCCTGACAATTCACACAAAAGGTGGTACTTGCCGATGCCCAAATCCTTAGTCCTGGCCGAAAAACCCTCCGTGGCCAAGGAGATCGCGAAAGTCCTGGGCTGCAAACAGAGCGGCCCCGGGTTCATCGCGGGCGAGCGCTATATCGTCACGTGGGCCCTGGGGCATCTGGTCACTTTGGCCGATCCGGAAATTTACAACAAGGAGCTGAAGACCTGGAGCCTCGAATCTTTGCCCATGCTGCCGCAGAAAATGCAGCTGGTCGTCATAAAGGAAAGCGCGAAGCAGTACGGCGTCGTCCAGGACCTGCTGAAGCGGCCGGACGTCTCCGATATAATAATCGCCACGGATTCCGGCAGGGAAGGGGAGCTCGTGGCCCGGTGGATACTGATAAAGGCCGGCTGCAAGAAGCCCGCCAGGCGGCTGTGGATCTCCTCCCAGACAGACAGGGCCGTGAAAGAGGGCTTCAACAACCTGAAACCCGCCGCCGACTACTACAACCTGTTTCTTTCGGCCGAGGCGCGGGCCGAGGCGGACTGGCTAGTCGGCCTGAACGTCACCCGCGCGCTGACGTGCAAGCACAACGCGGGGCTCTCCGCCGGCCGTGTGCAGACGCCGACCTTGGCCATGATCGTGGCGCGGGAGAATGAGATAAGGAGCTTCGTCCCCAAGGATTATTACACGATAAAGGCGCATTTCAACGGCTTCACCGCCACGTGGATGAGCGCGGACAACCGCGCGCGCCTGTTCGACAAGGCGGAGGCCGAGGCCGTCCTGCAGCGCGTCGCCGGGAAGCCCGCGGCCGCGACCGCCGTCGGCAGGCAGGCCAAGCAGAAGCCCCCGCCGGCCGCCTACGACCTTACGGAGCTCCAGCGCGACGCGAACAAGAAATACGCCTATTCGGCCAAACAGACGCTCTCGCTGATGCAGGCGCTCTACGAGCGGCACAAGCTGCTGACATACCCTCGCACCGATTCGCGCTATATCACGGACGACATAGTACCGACCTTGCCCGACCGCCTCAGGAGCATTGCCGTCGGCAATTACAAGGAAACGGCCATGTCGCTGTATCGCGCTCGGCCCATGTCCACGAAGTATCTCGTGGACAACTCGAAAGTGACCGACCATCACGCCATCATCCCCACAGAGGAGCCGGTGAACCTCTCCGCTTTGGAGCCGGAGGAGCGCAACGTCTACGACCTGGTTGTGCGCCGTTTCCTGGCGGTGCTGTCGCCGCCGTTCGAGTACGAGGAGACCAAGATAGTCGTTACGATAGGCAAGGACCAGTTCCACGCGAAGGGGAAGATCGTCAAAAATCCCGGCTGGAAACTTGCCTACGGGCAGAATCTGGCCGACGAGGAGGAGGACGACGACTCCGACGTCAAGGAGCAGACCTTGCCGCAGATCCGCCAGGGGGACAGGCTCGAGCTTAAATCCTGCGGGATCGAGACGGGGAAGACCAAGCCGCCGGCGCGGTACACCGAGGCCACCTTGCTCACCGCCATGGAGAACCCGAGCGGCAAGGAGCTGAGCGAAGCCGCGCGGGCCGTGCTAAAGACCACCAGCGGCCTCGGCACCCCGGCCACCCGCGCCGACATAATCGAAAAGCTGTTCGATTCCTTTTATATCGAGCGCCGCGGCAAGGAGATCGCCCCGACTTCCAAGGGTATCCAGCTCGTGTCCATCGTCCCGGACGACCTCCGCTCCGCGGAGCTGACCGCGAAGTGGGAGCAGGAGCTGGCGCTGATAAGCAAGGGCCAGGCGAAGAACGACGCGTTTATAGCCAGGATGCGCGAATACACGGCCAAACTCGTGGCCTCCGTGGCGGCCAGCGGCGCGAAATACGTGCACGACAACATGACCCGGGAGAGATGCCCGGACTGCGGGGAGTTCCTCCTGGAGGTCAACGGCAAGAAGGGGACGCTGCTGGTCTGTTCCAGCCGCGGCTGCGGCTACCGCAAAAACCTGTCGATGCAGACCAACGCCCGCTGCCCGAACTGCAACAAGAGGCTGGAGATGCGCGGCGAGGGCGACAAACGCATGTTCGCCTGCGTCTGCGGCTACAGGGAGAAGCTCGCGGACTTCGAGAAGCGCCGCGCCGCCGCCGGCGCGTCGAAAAACGAGGTCAGGGATTTCATGGAGGAACAGGACAGGAAAAGCAAGGAAGCCGGGCAGTCCGCGCTGGCGAAACAGCTGGCGGCGCTGATGGTGCAGAATAAATTCGATAAAGAGACCCAAGTCTCCGGGAAGGGCGCCCAAGTCTCCGGGAAGGGCAAGAAAAATGGATGAGCTTATCATATTTGAAGCGCAGGGAAGTCCGGCTGGAGATGGGGATTTTGTTGGGGTAATCAACCCGCGTCAAACATTCGTATAAACCGGCTGCCATTGGTCACGGCGCGACAAACTCCCTGTATTTCCGCTCGATCATATCGCAAAATCCGTCGAATTCCGGGTCCTCCACCCGGCAGTCCTCGTGCGAGAGCACGTATTCCAGCGTCCCGCGCACGCCCTGGTCGAAGCGAACTTTGGCCGTGAAACCGGGAACGAGCCGTTTAAGTTTTGTGTTGTCAAAAATTATGGAGGGGGCCTTGTCGCCCAGCAGGCTGCCCTCCAGATCCGGGCGGTGCGCCGCCAGCATTTCGGATGAGACGTGGAGCAGGTCCGCCTTTTTCCCAAGCGCGTGGCCGATGGCCGCGAAGGCCGCGTTCCACGTGAGCTTCTCGTCTGAGGTGATGTGCACGGCTTCGCCTATGGCGTGCGGGTTGCCTATAAGCCCGGCGAAGGCCTCGGCGAAGTCGGATGAATGCGTGAACGTCCAGAAGGACAGCCCGTCGCCGTGGACGATCACCGGCTTGCCCGCAAGGATACGCGCGATGACCTGCCAGCTCCCCTTCGCGCCGTGGATGGGCACGGGCACGGCGCGGTGGTCGTAGGTGTGGCTGGGGCGCGCGACGGTCACCGGGAAGCCGTTTTCCCGGTATTCGGCCATGAAAACCTCCTCGCAGGCGATCTTTTCCCTGGAATACTTCCAGTACGGGTTCGCCAGAGGCGTGCCCTCCGTGATTAGCCAGTCCGAAGCGGGCTTATGATAGGCCGAGGCGGTGCCGATGAATATGAACTGATCCGTTAAGCCCGAAAAAAGGCGGACGCGGCCGCGCGCCTGCTCCGGGGTATAGACGAGAAAGTCCGCGGCGCAGTCGAAGCGCCGCCCTGCGAGGGCCCGGCGGACGGCGTCCTCGTCCGAAACGTCCGCGCGGATCACCTCCGCGCCGTCCGGGACGGAGCCGGGGTCGTTCCCGCGGTTAAGGAGCGCCACGTCCCAACCGTTTTGGGCCGCTTTGGCCGCGCAGGCGGCGCTGATCCTCCCCGTGCCGCCGATGAACAGGATTTTCATGTACAGGCCTCCTCTGTGTTTATATTGGAATCAGTCTCAGACCATTGCCGCCGCCGTCCGTATTGTGTTATATTGGGTACAATAAACCCTCCGGAGACGAACAATGGCACAGAAGCGGAAGCGCACGTCCAAAAACCTGGCCTTAATCTCGCTGGCCGTCATGGCCGCGGGCTTTGTCATAACATTGCTCTTTCACGCGCACCCCGTTCTGCAGGTTCTGCAGGGCGGGTTCGAAGCCGGCCTGGTGGGCGGGCTGGCGGACTGGTTCGCCGTGACGGCGCTGTTCCGCCATCCGCTGGGGATACCGATCCCCCATACGGCCTTGCTGGTGAAAAACCGCAAAAGGCTGATAGACGCCCTCGTCGGCGTACTGGAGAACGATTGGCTGACGAAGGAAAGCATTAAGAACAAGCTGGGGCAGGTCAATTTTGTCGAAAAGCTCGGCGCGGTCATCGGGAAGGAACTGTACTCGGATTCCATGAAAAAATGGATCTCCGGGGAGCTGGTCCCGTTCGTCGCGGGGCTCTCCGCGGAAAAACCCGCCCTGTATATAGAGAGGGAAATAATGAAACGCGCGGACGCGGCCGGCGTAAAGCTCCTCCTGACGCGGGCCGCCGGCTTCGCCCTGGAGAGCGGCCTTCCGCGGAACGCCCTGGACTACGCCGTCTCCGAAGCGGAAAAATGGGCCGAAAAGGAAGAAACGAGAGCGGCTTTGGGCGCGGCGGCGATGAGGCTCATAAACGGCGTTAAGGCGGACGGCCTGCTGAAGCTGACCCTGAGCGGGCTTAAAATGCTGCTGGACGAGAACAGGCTGGGCGCCATGCTACAGCCGGTCGTTCTGGATAAAATAAGAGAACTTAGGTCGGACGGCAGCGAATGGCGGCGGGCGGTCATATCGGCGCTAGAAGCCAAGGCCGCCGAAATCCCGGAAGACGGCCGGCTCATGGGCGACATAAGCGTTTGGATAAACGAGGCGGCGGGAAATTACGGTTTAGCCGGCAAAATAACGGAAATATTGTACCTGCTGAAAGACAGGCTCACCGCCGCGCTGCAAAGCGAGGACGCTATAGAGCGGGAGATTTTGCCGCGCGTAAAGGCTTTTCTCGGAAACCTCCTGTCCTCCCCGGAAAAAACCGGGAAAATCGAAGCCTGGATCCGCCGGGCGATATACGAGCTGGTGGACGCCAACCACTCCAGGATCGGGAAGCTCGTCAGGGAAAACCTGGACAAGCTCGACGACAAGGCCCTTGTCACGATGATGGAGAACAGCATGGGCAAGGATCTGCAGTGGATCCGCGTCAACGGGGCGGTTTGCGGGTTTCTGATCGGAATCGGGCTGACTCTTGTCAGGATGGCCGTTTGATCTTCATCGTCGTCGTTCGCTCAAACGGCTCGTCCCTGAAAACGACGAGCTTTATCTGCTTATAAATCGGCAGTTTCTGGTTTTTGTCCTTTACCTCCTGCCTTATCAGAGCCTGCGTCTGCTCCAACCCCTGCTCGGCGACGGCTTTTTGCGCCGGATGTATCTCCGCGGTTATCACGTCCAGCTCGTCGTCGGCGGAAACGACGACGCCGTCGATGTTTTTGCTGTCGTCGAACAGGGTTTCCAGCTCCTCCGGCGACACGTTTTCCCCGTTGCTGAGGATTATCAGGTTTTTTTTGCGGCCGGTGACGTACAGAAAGCCCTCCTCGTCCAGGCGGCCCAGGTCGCCTGTCCTGAGCCAGCCGTCCTTCAGCGCCTCCGCGGTGCTCTCCGGGTCTTTGTAATAACCCATCATGACGTTCGTCCCGGACACCAGTATCTCCCCGTCCTCGATCCTGACCTTGCAGCAGACGCCGGGCCTGCCCACGGAAGCGGCCCTGTCGTAATCTATGTGATTTTTGACCTGGCAGGAGATCAGCGGGGCGCATTCGGTCATGCCGTAGCCGCCCTGGAGCTGTATGCCCAAAAGCCTGAAAAAATGGACGAAGGACGGGTCCAGCGGTGCGCCCCCGCACACTACCGACTGCAGGTTTTGGCCGATCTTTTTTTTGACCGCCGCCGAAACGAGCGTCCGCCTGATCTTGTCCATCGTCTCCAGCGGCCCGTACCCGGCCATTCTTAGCTGGAGCTCTATCTCGTTCTTGAACAGCCTCATGACCGCCGGGACGGCCACGATGAAGTCGATCCTGTATTTCTTGATGTTGGCGAAGGTATTGAATATGGAGTCGTTGAGGCAGAGGTCGGCGGCGAAAAAGAGCGGCGTCAGGAAACAGTGGCCGATCGTGAACATATGGTTGTTGGGCAGTATTATAAGCAGATGCGCGCCGACGGGCGTGTCCACCACGCAGTAGCCGTAATAGGCCGATTCCAGCAGGTTTTCCTGGCTCAGCATCACGCCCTTCGGCCTGCCGGTCGTGCCGGAGGTGTACACGATCATCGCGAGCTCGCTTTTGTCCAGAACCGGCGGAGCGGTAGAGGGAGCGCCCGCGCGCCTGTCCGTCTCATAGGACAGGCTGCCTTCGCCGTCCGCGTCCAGAAGGCGGAAAGTTTTGCACAGGCCGTCAGGTCCGATCTTTTCGGACAGGCTCAGGAATTTTTGGTCGCAGAACAGTATCCCGATGTCGGCGTGTCCGATTTGATAGAGCAGGTCGTCGTCCGACAGCAAAGAGTCCAGCGGGACCAGGACGACGCCCGCGTGCAGGCAGGCCATGAACACGCTTAACCACCGGTAGCTGGTCGCCCCGACAAGCCCCGCGCGCCTTGCGCCGGTTTCGGAGAGATAAGCCTCTATCTTCCGGATATCGCCCATCAGGTCCCCGTAGGTTTTCGTGACGTTCTTCCCGTCGGACACGTAGTCGCAGAAGGGGTATTTCGGATACTGGCCGGCGGTTTCCTCTATAAGGGTCTGAACCGTGCCGGTGCGTTTCCGCGCGAAATAAAAAGGCTTGCTCACGCCGCATCCCTCCGTGGCCGCGCCGCCCGTATTTGTCGTTTTGTTAGAGTTAATCACAAACGGCGGCGGCAGTCAAGATAAATTAGCGCTTTTCAATTCCCGCCGGAGGCCTTATAATTAATGGAATTTCCGCAACGGAATTTCCGCGGGAAATTTTCCGCGACGCCCCGGGAGGAATACTGACAGAATGCTTATCATGCTTAAAAAGCTGCTGGGCTCCGTCCGGCAGTACAGGAGAGATTCCCTGTGCTCGCCCGTGTTCATGGTGCTGGAAGTCTCGATGGAGGTCCTGATCCCGGCCCTCATGGCCGATTTGATCGACAGGGGAGTCACGCCCGGGGACATGTCCTACATACTTCGCATGGGCCTGATACTGTTCTTCTGCGCCTTGCTCTCCCTGACGCTCGGCTCCCTCTCCGGCTTCTTCGCCGCCAGGGCTTCCGCCGGCTTCGCTCGGAACCTCCGGCACGACATTTTTACCGGCGTGGAGGCTTTTTCCTTCTCCAACATCGACAAGTTCTCGACGGCCAGCCTCGTCACCCGCATGACCACCGACGTGACCAACGTGCAGATGGCCTTCCAAATGCTGATCCGGCAAGCCGTGCGTTCCCCCGTCATGCTGGTTTTCGCGCTGGTCATGGCCTTCCTCGCCAACGGGGAGATATCGCTGATCTTTCTGGGAGCGGCGCCAGTTCTGGGCTTCGGGCTGTTCTTCATCATTTTCCGTGTGCATCCCGTCTTCGTCCGGGTGTTCCAGACCTACGACAAGCTGAACCGCGTGGTGCAGGAGAACCTCCGCGGCATACGCGTGGTCAAGAGCTGCGTCCGGGAGGAAAAGGAGATAGGCAAATTCGGGGCCATCTCCGAAAGCATATTCCGTGATTTCTCCAAGGCGGGCAAACGGGTGGCTTTCAACGCGCCTATATTTCAGTTCGTCATGTACGGCTGTATGCTTCTGATCGCCTGGATCGGCGCGCGGCTGGTGGTTATAGGCCGCATGACCACAGGCGAGCTTATGAGCGTGTACACCTACGCGATGCTGATTTTGATGAGCCTGAACCTGCTCTCGATGGTGTTCGTCATGCTGATAATCTCCAGGGCCAGCGCGGAGCGCATCGTGGAGGTTTTGAACGAAAAAAGCGATATCCAGAACGGCCCCAACCCGCTTTATGAGGTGAGGGACGGTTCCGTGGCGTTCGAGAACGTGGACTTCTCCTACGGGAAGGGCGCGGACGGGGCCGGGCTGAGCCTGTCCGGCATAAACCTGTCGATCAAAGCCGGGGAGACGATAGGCGTCATCGGCGGCACCGGCAGCTCCAAGACCACGCTGGTTCAGCTCATCCCCCGGCTCTTCGACGCGACCCGCGGGTGCGTCAGGGTCGGCGGCGTTGACGTGCGGGACTACGACATAGAGAGCCTCCGGAACGAGGTGGCCGTCGTTCTGCAGAAGAACGTGCTGTTCTCCGGCACGGTGAAAGAGAACCTGCGCTGGGGCAACCCGGACGCCGCCGACGAGGAGCTTGTCCGCGCCTGCGAGCTGGCCCAGGCCGACGGGTTCATCCGCTCCTTCCCCGACGGGTACGACACCCATATAGAACAGGGCGGGACGAACGTCTCCGGCGGGCAGAAACAGCGCCTCTGCATAGCCCGCGCGCTTTTGAAAAAGCCGAAGGTGCTGATCCTGGACGACTCCACGAGCGCGGTGGACACGCGCACGGATGCGCTGATACGCAAGGCCTTTTACGACGAGATACCGGGCACCACGAAGCTGATCATCGCCCAGCGCGCGCAGAGCGTCCGGGACGCGGACAGGATCGTTGTCATGGACGGCGGCAAAATAAGCGCGGTCGGTACCCACGAAGAACTCCTGGATAAGAGCGGGATATACAGGGAAGTTTACCAGTCTCAGATCGGGGGAGGCGACTTCGATGCGGAACAGTAAAAAATCCGTACGCCGGCCCGCCGTCGAGTGGAAGACGGCAAGACGGCTGTTTTCTTATATAACCGGCGCGTACAAGCTGGCCTTCGTGTTCGTGTTCCTGAGCATCGCGGCCGGCGCCGCGGCCAACGTGGCCGGGGCGGCCTTTGTCCGGAAGCTCGTGGACGACTATATCGCGCCGCTCCTGGCCTCGCCGGATCCGGTGTTCTCCGGCCTTCTCGGGGCCGTGCTGTTCATGGGCGCCGTGTATATGGCCGGGATCTTGTGCACGCTTTTCTACAACCGGATGATGGTCAACATCTCCCAGGGCGTGTTGAAGAAGATACGCGACCAGATGTTCGAGCATATGCAGCGCTTGCCGATCAGTTACTACGACACCCACACCCACGGGGACATGATGAGCCTCTACACCAACGACACGGACACCCTCCGGGACATGATCTCCCAGAGCATCCCCCAGGCCCTCTCCGCGGTGATAACCATTATTTCCGTGGCGGTGGCCATGCTCATTATCAACGTGCCGCTGAGCCTTCTGGTCTTTGCCTGCGTGGCGGTCATGCTGCTGGTGGCGAGGTTCACAGGCGGCCGGTCCGCCGGCTATTTCGTCAGGCAGCAGGCCAGCCTGGGCGCTCTCAACGGCTATATCGAGGAGATGATAAACGGCCAGAAAGTCATAAAGGTCTTCTGCCGCGAGAAGGCCGCGGAGGCGGATTTTGACCGGCGCAACGACGACCTCTGCCGCCAGTCCACCCGCGCCAACATCTTCTCCAACATCACCATGCCCATCATGGGCAATATAGGCAACGCCCAGTACGTGCTCATCGCCATGATCGGCGGGGCCATGGGCCTGCACGGGGTGACCGGCGTGACCTTGGGGGCCATCGCGTCGTTTCTGACGCTTTCCAAGAGCTTCAGCGCGCCGATCTCCCAGATATCCACCCAGATCAACTTCATCGTCATGTCTTTGGCAGGGGCCGGCAGGATTTTCAGGCTCCTGGACGAGAAAGCCGAGGCGGACGAGGGCTATGTGGAACTGGTGAACGCCCGCAGGGAAAAGGACGGACTCGCTGAATGCGACGGACACACGGGCCTTTTCGCCTGGAGGCGCCCGCACACAGCCGGCGGCGGCGTCACCCTGACGGAGGTCAGGGGGGACGTGGCGCTCTCGGATGTGGACTTCGGATACGTCCCGGAAAAGCTCGTGCTCCATGACGTCTCGCTCTGCGCCAGGCCGGGAGAGAAGATCGCCTTCGTCGGCGCGACAGGCGCCGGAAAGACCACGATCACGAACCTGCTGAACCGCTTCTACGACATCGCGGACGGCAAGATACGCGTGGACGGCATAAACATCAACAAAATCAGGAAGAGTTCCCTCCGCCGCTCCATGGGGATCGTTTTGCAGGACGTGAGCCTGTTTTCGGGCACCGTGGCCGACAACATCGGCTACGGGAAGCCCGGCGCGACGAGGGAGGACGTGGAGCGCGCCGCCAGGACCGCCAACGCCCACGACTTTATTATGCGCCTGCCCCAGGGGTACGACACGTACATCGAGGGGGACGGCGGGAGCCTCTCGCAGGGCCAGAGGCAGCTTATCTCCATCGCCAGGGCCGCCGCCTGCGACACGCCGATTCTGATCATGGACGAGGCCACCTCCAGCATCGACACGCGTACGGAGGTCATGGTGCAAAGGGGCATGGACGCTCTGATGGAGGGCAGGACGGTCTTTGTCATAGCCCACAGGCTCTCGACTATCCGGAACGCCGACGCGATCATGGTCCTGGAAAACGGGCGCGTCATTGAGCGCGGCGACCACGAGGCCCTGCTGAGGGGGAAGGGGAAGTATTACCAGCTGTATACCGGGGCGCTGACGCGCGAGTGATATTGAATACCATTGAAAAACAGGAACCCGCCTCCGTGAAACCGGAAGCGGGCTCCTGTTTTTTCATGACCTGTAGGGGAATCGAACCCCTGTTTCAGCCGTGAGAGGGCCGTGTCTTAACCGCTTGACCAACAGGCCGAAAACCGGCCCGGCAACCGAGGCAAAAGGCCGCGCGAAAGAGGGGGGTCAACCGCGCGGATTACCGGGCGCGAACCGCGCCCGCGGATCGCCTCTGTGTCGAACCGGAGAGTAGTATACACGGTTTTTGATAAAAATGCAACACGAAAAAATTTCTTGCGGTTTACGCACGACAAACGCATGAACATACAAATTGCACAACGAATGTAGGGCGCGCCGACCCCGGGCGCCGAGCTTGCAATAATATTCAATGCAAATAGTGCCAATTTAGCGGAACGGCGCGCCGGGGTCGGCGTGCCCTACAACAAAAGGAACTCTAATTTTATGCAGAAATACTTTCATGCGTTGTCGTGGCGGTTTGCGCAGTCCTCGCGCGCCTCCGCGCGGGAACGGTCAAGACAGGAACGGTCAAGACAGGAACGGTCAAGACCGTTCCCTACTTCTTTTTCAGCGCCTTAAAAACCTCCGGGCCGATGATAAGCGCTATGAGCACCGCGAACAGAGTGATGAGCACCGGCGGCTGGTGAAGAAAGTCGATCACATACCCAAGTTTTGCGATCGAGAAAATGACTACGCCGAGGAGCTGCTGCCCGGAGCGCGGGGTCGGGTCGCTGTCGGTGTTGGCGTCGCCCTTGGTTGTAAACAGATAGTCGCCGCCGGACTGCGCTATGCCGACCACGCGGTGGGTGACGATGGTGTCGTCGGTTACCTGCACGGATATCACGTCGCCCATTCGGACATCCTCCGGTTTGACGCTTTTCGCTATGATATAGCTTCCGGTGTCAAAAGTCGGAGCCATGCTGCCGCTCAGCACGACGTACGCCTTAAGCCCGAAGACCGAGCGTCCGTTGCTGGACGCGATGGACGTGAGCTGCAGGAGCAAAAACAATATGATCACGACCATCACTACGGTGCTCAACACGCTGAATATCGCGCCAATGGGCGAGCCAATGGGCGAGCCTTTTTTCCGGCCGGGAGGCGCGGCTTGAGCGCCGCCGTCCGGTTCGTCTTCCCGAAAATCGCCGTCGCCGTCCTGGATGTAGTTGTCCTCCGGAAAGTCGCCGTTGTCGTCCCGGATGTAGCCGTCCTCCGGGATGTTGTCGTTCTCCGGGATGTTGTTGTCCTCCGGGATGTTGTTGTCGTCTTCAGTGTCCAGCATTCATTTTCCTCCGTCCGTATGGCCGATTATGGTATCGCCGTTTCGTTTGAAATTGAGCCTCAAACTCCGCGCGATTGACCATCGGCCGTCTCGCGCCCGTTTTCAGTTCGTTTCAAATCGAAACGGCTATAGCGCTTCATTTCCGAAGAAGTCCATTGCATGATAACACGAATCCTCGCGTGTTGCAAACATGAAAATCGCTCGTCACAGGCCAGTCTAAAATCTATGAATTTGCCTATTACAGCAGTGAATAATTGTAGGGCGGGGGCTCTGCTCCCGCCGTAAACCACAAATTAATTGTAGGGCGGGGGCTCTGCTCCCGCCGTAAACCAGAAACAGATCAAAAGCGGCGGGAACAGAGCCCCTGCCCTACATGCGGTTTGTGCATTTCCCCATAAATTAGACTGACCTGTCGCTCGTCATTCTGAGGCGAAGCCGAAGAATCTTAGGATCCTTCACTGAGTTGATAATGACACGTAGTTTTTTGTTACGATATGCGGAATTAGGCTGTGTTGGGCATGGCGGAAAATCGGCCGCCGGCGCGGCGTTCCTGAGAGCCGCATACATGTTCTAATACTTTTCGCCCCCTGCATATAATCCTGTATAGGTTTTTAATGAAAAGCGAGGCGGAATATGTCAAAAAAGGAATCCCTTAAGGAAAAGGTCGCCTCCGCCCTGTCTTTGCCGGGGGAAGTGATCCTCGATCTGCCTTTCGTGTCCATGATGGGCAAAAACGAGGTCAGCGTGGAGAATTACAGGAATATTGTGGAATTCACGGACGAGAGGATACGGATCAACACCTCTTCCGGCGTTTTGGTCATCAATGGCAGAAAGCTCTACATAAAGCGTATCACCTCCGAAAACATACTGATTTCGGGAGCGATAGGCAACGTCGGCTTGGGCGGGTGAACTCAAGACTATCAAGGGGAGAAAAATATGCTGCTGTGGCTTTGGAAAGTCCTTCGCGGGTATGTCAAAATCGAGGTCAGGGGCGCGGCCGTCGAACGCTTCATCAACATGGCCGTGCACAAGAACATCTATCTCTGGGACGTGGAGCGCGAGGACGGCGTCTGCACGATGAAAGTCTCGATAAAGGGCTTCAGGATGCTCAGGGAATGCCAGCACAAGACCAAGAGCCATGTCAGGATCCTCGCCAGATACGGCCTGCCGTTCTTTCTGCACAGGTACAGGAGGCGCAAGTTCCTTTTCGCGGGGCTCGTCGTTTTCATACTCGCGCTTGCGGCGCTCCAGAGTTTTGTCTGGCTGGTGGACGTCACCGGCTGCGAAAGAGTTTCGCGGGACGCGGTTTTGGCCTATTGCGGCAAGGAGGGCCTCAGCGCGGGCTCTTTTCGGATCGGCCTGGACGGGAAGAAACTTGCCAAGGGCATCCTGGACAATTTTCCGGACGTGACCTGGGCGAACGTATACATAAGGGGCACGCGGGCGACAATTGAGATAGCCGAGGCGATTCCCCGGAAGGAAGTTATCGACGCGAGCGTGCCCTGCGACGTGGTCGCGGCCAAGGACGGGCTCATAACTTCCATCGTGACCGCCGCCGGCAGGCCGCTCGTTAAGGAGAACGACACCGTCAGGAAGGGCGACGTCATAGTCAGCGGCCGGATACTGGCCGACGGCGGCGACGGCGCGGTGTTGCAGAAGAACGTGAGGGCGAGCGCCGAGGTCTGGGCAAAGACATACTATACCATAACGTTCGACGTTCCGTATGCCTGGGAGGAAAAGGTTTACACGGGCGAGGAGCAAAAAAGACACGAATTTTTAATATTCAACCGGAAAATCGGCGGATTCCGGGGTAGTAATTCCTATGTGAACTGTGATAAAATAACAAGCAGGTTCCAGCTTCGTTTCGGGGAGGACTACCCCCTGCCGTTTATTATCGTCACCGAGACGAGCAAGGAGTTCATGCCAGTCAGGCGGACCAGGACGAAAGAGCAGGCCGAGGCTCTGGCCGACCGGCTGGTCACCGGGCGGATCATCCGCGAGTTCGACTTCGCGGCGGACATACTCGACAAGAAACTGACTTTCACGGATAACGGAGGCAGCCTGGGCGTCAGCGCGCTTATCACCGTGAACGAACGGATAGACGAACAGACAACAAATCAATAAGGAGCGGTTACATAAGTGGAACAACAAAAGATACAGCTCAACATCCCCAACGGGGTCATCGGCAACGTGTTCGGCCGGCTGGACGAGAATGTGAAGAAGATAGAGGCGGTGTTTTCGGTCAGCGTGGTCAACAGGGGCGACAGCGTCGTCGTCCTCGGCGGCGAGGGGACGGCGAAGGCGGCGGCCGTGATGACCAAGCTGGCGGCTTTCGCCCAGAAGGGCGAGATAATAGCCGAGCAGAACGTCAACTATGTGATCGCCTCCCTTGGGGAGGACAACTTCCACGAGATCGAAAAGATCAGCGACGACACGGTCTGCGTGACGGTCTCCGGGCGTCCGGTGAAGCCCAAAACGGCCGGGCAGAAGAAATATGTGGACATGATCCGGAAAAACACGATAGTCTTCTCCATAGGCCCCGCGGGGACAGGCAAGACCTATCTGGCCATGGCAATGGCCATAACGGCGTTCAAGAACAACGCGGTAAACCGGATCATCCTGACCCGGCCGGCTATCGAGGCCGGGGAGAAGCTGGGCTTTTTGCCGGGGGACCTGCAGCAGAAGGTCGATCCGTACCTAAGGCCGCTGTACGACGCGCTGAACGACATCATGGGCAACGAGGGCTTCCAGAAGAATTTCGAGAAGGGGCTAATCGAGGTCGCGCCGCTGGCGTATATGCGCGGCCGGACTCTGGACAACTCCTTCATCGTCCTGGACGAGGCCCAGAACACCACGCAGGAGCAGATGAAGATGTTCCTGACGAGGATCGGCTACGGCTCCAAGGTGGTCGTCACCGGCGACATCACGCAGATCGACCTGCCCGAGGGCAAGACGTCCGGGCTTAACGAGGCCATAAGGATCCTGGATAACATAGACGACATAGGCATATCCTACCTGACGTCGAAGGACGTCGTGCGGCATCCGCTGGTGCAGAGGATCATCAACGCGTACGAGAAAAACCACGCGCGGGCCGCTTACAGGGACAACAGGGAGAAAAGGTACAGGATGAAAAGAAACCCTTCGCGCGGGCGCGAGACGGGCAGGCGCGAGGCTGGACGGACATAAACTTCTTAACGGCTTGTATCCGTTAAAGAGTATACCTGAAGGGAAGCAAATATGCTGACGACAGAAGTTATCCGGCGCGCGGTCAAGCCGCTGGCGGAAAAGTATGGCATTGTCAAGGTCGATTTATTCGGTTCGTATGCCAACGGAAACGCTACGGAAAAATCCGACGCGGATTTTTTGGTCGCCTTTGATGTGAAAATACCGTCGATATTCAAGGTCATGGGGTTCAAACAGGAACTCGAGGATCATTTGGGCTATCCGGTAGATGTGGTGACGCTGCCGGCCGCACGGCCGGGAATGTTGAATATTGAGAAGGCGGTAAACGTATATGAACGAGCGTGACCATAACAATATCGAAAGGATCAAAGAGGAATTGCGGTTTATCAACAAAACGCTGGCTGATAAATCAAAAGTTGAATTTCTTAAAGACGACGTTATACAACATGCCATCTCCATGTCGCTAATAACGATAGGCGAATGCGCCAATCATTTATCGGATGAGTTCAAGAAACGGCATTCCCACATAGAATGGATACAAGTAATCGCTGTCAGAAATATTGCCGCGCACGGTTATTGGCAGCTCAATATGGAGCAGATATGGCAGGCTATGGAAGAAGATATTCCGGAGTTGTGTAAATTGTTTATTTCTACTTAACCTGTTGACATTGGTTACGGCCCTGCGCCGGTTTGCAACGCGTACAAAAGATTCTTCGGGGGTACCTATGAAACGCCTCAAACGTCCCAAGATCGGCAACCGCCTTTTTTATTCGCTGCTCGTTTTTTTTGTGTTCGCGGCGAGCGCGGTCTGCGTCGCCTTCGGCGCTTATTCCCAGGACGGTTACAGCCTGCGGGTGGGTCAGGTCTCGCTTCAGAAGATCAAGGCCCCGCGGGACATCGAGGACAAAAACGCCACTGACAGGAACAGACAGGCGGCCGAAAAGGCCGCTTCCGATATCATGCCGCTCCTGAAAAAGGATCAGTCCGTCGCAGACACCGTCCTAAGGAGCGTCAACAATTACTTCTCCCAGGTCGGCGCGCTCCGGGCCGCATATCAGGCCGAACTCCAGGCCCAGGCCCAGGCGCGGGCCGACGCCCAGAAGCTTGCCCTGGAATCGGCACAGGCCGCCGCGGAGGCGGAGAGGCTCGCCCGGGAAGCGGCCGGTAACGCCGCGCAGGCGGCCGGGCCGGCTCCGGAACAAAGTCCCGACCATACTTTAGATCTAAGCCCGGTTCAGGCCATAAACCAAGGTATCGATCAAGCGGCGGGCCAAAGCATCGGTCAAGTCCGAAAGCAAGCGGAAGCACAGGGCCCGGAGGCAGGCCAAGGCGCCGGCCAAGCGGCAGCCCAAAGCTCAAATCAGGCGGCAATCCCAACACCGGGGACGGCAAGCCCAGGCGTGTCCGGAGAAGCGCTTCCCGGCGCGTCAATGAATATTCCCGTTTCCAATGCCCAACCGACGGCGTCCCCGGCGCAGCCGTCCCCATCGCCGTCGGGACCCACCGCGGCCGAGCGCCTGGCACAGCTCCAAGTGCCGCTTACGGCGGAGCAGTGCCAGATCCTGCTCGCCTCGGATCAGAACGGCTTCAACAGGATCGAGAGCGGCGTTATCGGAACGCTCCTGAACCTCTGGGATCAGGGCTTCCAGGAGGTGGACGTCAAGGTCATTCTGTCGGCGCAGGATTTAATATCCAGGACTGAGATGGACTCGAACGAGCGGGCCGTGGCTTACGAGATAGCGGTCAAGTTCCTGGAGCCCAACCTGGTCGAGGACTCCGAGGCCACGGACCGCGCGCGGAGCGAGCGGGCGGCTCAGTACACGGTCGTGACTTTGCTGAAGGGCCAGACGATAGTGGACGAGGGCAGCATCATCAGCCAGGACGAGTACGACATCCTGGACAGCCTGGGCCTGGTGTCCGGCGGGCTGATCAACAAGATACTGCCGGTTTTGGGCGCGGTCGGGGTCGTGGCCCTGTGCCTGCTGTTCATGATGATCTATATCACAAATTTCAATAAAAACCTGCTGAAAAATAAAAAAGAGGCCGGCCTTCTGTTCACGCTCTATATCATGACGATCGCCATAGTTCTGGCCATGACGAGAATAGAGACGCCTTACCAGATAATGCCTGTCATGCTGTTCGCGATGCTCTCGTCCATGCTGCTGGATCTGCGGCTCGGCGCGGTTTTAAGCGTCGCGGTGACTCTCGTTTCGATGCTGATATTCAAGGGCGGGCCGGAGTTCTTCATGTTCTACGCGACAGCCGGGTTTTCAGTCTCCATGCTCGCAATGGGCGCGAACCAGCGGGGCAGGATTTTCTACGTCGGCCTCCAGGCCAGCGGCCTGTGCTTCGCGCTTATGTTCATGATCACGATATTCTTTGAGAAGGCTTACAGCGCGTCCGTTTTAACGGCATCGGGCTACGCCGCGTTAAACGGCCTTTTTACCGTGATTCTCTGCGTAGGCAGCCTGCCGTTTTGGGAGGCGCTATTCGGGGTCGCGACGAATATACGCTTCCTGGACCTGACGAACCCCGCCAACCCGCTGATGCACAGGATGATACTCGAAGCCCCGGGAACATACCACCACAGCCTCATCGTGGCAAACCTGGCCGAGACCGCCGCCATAGACATCGGCGCCGACCCCGGCCTGGCGCGGGCGGGGGCGTACTACCATGACATAGGTAAGCTCAGGAATCCGCAATACTTCTCGGAGAACATCGCCGGCGGGAATCCGCACGATTTTCTGCCGCCCCTGGAGAGCGCCGAGATCATCGCGTCCCACGTCACCTACGGCATCGAGATGGCGAACCGGCACCGCCTCCCCGACGCGATCAAAAGCATTATCAGCCAGCACCACGGCACCACGGTGATCAAGTTTTTCTATTTCAAGGAAAAGATGGGGAACCCGGACGCCGACGTATCCGACACGGCTTTCCGCTATCAGTTCGTGAAGCCGCAGTTCCGGGAGGCGGGCATCGTCATGCTCGCGGACACCGCGGAGGCGGCAGTGCGCTCCATGGTAAACTCCGCGGACGACGCGGACAGCGTTGGGGAGCTTATCGACCGCCTGATAAAGGACAAGCAGGACGACGGCCAGCTCATCGACAGCGGGTTCACGCTTAAGGACATAGACACAGTGGGAAAGGCGTTTTTGCGGGTATTCAAGGGGATGTATCACGAGAGGATAAGGTATCCCGGGGTAGGGGAGGACGCAGGGGAGCGCGCGGCGGGCGGCGCCGGGCTGACCGACGAGCCGGTGTAAATGTACAGGAGTGCGAAAACATTGACCTCCTCTGTCGACGTTGTCGGTAAACGTTTTCAGCATCCGGTATATAAAAGGAGCGTATCCGGTTGATCGAAATCGAAATAATCAACGAAACCGGCGGCGAACTGACGGCCGGTTGTGAAAAAAGCGTGACGGACGCCATACGCCTCTGCGCCGAAGCGGAGAACGCCGCCGAAAACGCGGAAGTCTGCGTTATGCTGGTGACGAACGAGGCCATAAAAAATCTTAACGCGCGATACCGCGGCGCGGACGCGGAGACGGACGTCCTGTCGTTCCCGCAGTACGGGCCGGGCGAAGCCCCGGCGGGCGGCGCGCCGCGCGCATACGGGGACATTGTCATCTCCCTGGAAAAGGCCCTTTCCCAGGCGCGGGAATACGGCCACAGCCCCGAGCGGGAGACGGGCTTTCTGGCCGCGCACGGGATGCTGCACCTTATGGGCTACGACCATATGACCCCAGGGGACGAGAAGATCATGTTCGACAGGCAGGAAGAGATATTGTCAAAGGCCGGGCTTTTCAGATGAAGAACAAAACCTGGCGTCAAAGCCTAAAAAACGCGGCGAGCGGCGTCCGGCGCGCGGTCGGGACGGAGCGGAACTTCAAGGTCCACTTCGCCGCGGCGTATTTCGCGCTCTGCGCGGCGCTCTATCTGAAAGCGGACGGGACTGAGCTGCTCTTTATCATATTCGCGATAGCTCTGGTCTTCACGGCGGAGATGCTGAACACCGCCGTGGAAAACGCCGTCAATCACAGCGCGGGGGACGAGTACGCCCCCTGGGCCAAGGCCGCCAAGGACGCGGCCGCCGGGGCGGTTCTCATAACGGCGGCGTTCTCTGTTGTGGTCGGGCTGATCGTTTTCGCGCCGAAGCTCGCGCATGCGGACGCGTGGATAAAGGACGCGGGACGCGCGCTTCTGGCGGCGGCGGCTTCGGGCCTTGCAGCTTTTGCCGCGAAAAAAGTCTGTGATTTCCGGGCGGCCGTCGTATACGGCGTCTCGACGGCGCTGATGTTTTTGACCGGAAGCGTCGCCGACGCCGTTTCCGGTTACGCCCTGGCGTTTCTGTTCGCGGCGGGCCTGGCGGCGGAAATGCCCGGCCGGGCGGTCAACGTGGTCTTGGGCGGCCTCTGCGGGATATTGATCGCCGCGGCGGTGTTTGGGGTTTGGAAATGATCCAGAGCCCCATGCACCCATTTCTGCATACTCCATTCAGCGTAAAAGACACGGTACGGTTCCCGCCTTACTTATAGAAGCTCATTGATACGCCGTAAAGTCTTTCTGTCCTCGCTTTGCCAAGCGACATACTCGTCCCAAGCCCTGTCGTGCCATATTTTATTCATCGCCTGCCTCAATCGGCTCGTGAGCCGCAAGGTTTTTCCCCGCCTCGATGTCGGCAATTCTTCGGCTTAACTCCGTTTGGTTTTTTTCGCTGTAAAATGGGTCGTATATTTCAAACGGTATTTTTCCCTGGCGCAGCGCCTGACGCGTAAATATATTGAACGCCGTGGACAGGTTCATGCCTAAATCGCTGAACATCCTCTCCGCCTGTTCCTTAACATCCCTGTCGAGCCTAATGGTTACATTGATAGTTTCAGCCATTTTACACGCCTCCATAATCATATGAGTTCATTATAGCATATTATTCCGTGCAATTCAAGGGAAATACACGGGGGCGGTTCCTGTAACGCGGAACCGTCCCCGTGTCTTTCATACCAGATGCCGAAAACATTTACTGACGACGTTACAGAGTAGGTTTGTTATCGCAATCCGGTATAAATAACTATGCAAACCCGGGGAGACGTGATACTATAGAGAAAAACACTGGAGGACAATATGAACAGGTTTTAAAGAATGAATACGGAGGGGTAGTGGAAGGAAACGATTTATGCAGCACAAAACATTCTCATATAAAACAATAAACGATGTCCGCGCGGAGGCCGCGAAAATGGGCGCGTTCATCCCGGTTTCCGAGGATTTGTCCGTCCTCGCGCGGCCGTTCGCGGCCGGCGGGAGGACGTTCCGCAACCGGCTGGCGATCCAGCCTATGGAGGGCTGCGACGGGACGGAAAACGGCGCGCCGGGGGAGCTGACAGTGAGGCGGTACGCGCGCTTCGCGGCCGGCGGCGCGGGGCTTATATGGTTCGAGGCCGTCGCCGTGATTCCGGAGGGCCGGGCCAACCCGAGGCAGCTAATGCTGACGGCCGAAAACCTGGACGAATACAAGCGTTTGGTCGACGGCATCCGCGGGACGTCATTAAGAGAAAACGGTTTCGAGCCGCTTGTCATCATGCAGGCGACCCATTCCGGGAGGTATTCGAAGCCAAACGGCGCGGCGGAGCCGATTATCGCCTGCAACAATCCGTTTTACGAGAAAGACCGGCCGATAGACGCCGGACGTATCGTCTCCGACGAATACCTGGACGCCCTTCCTGAGCGGTACGCCGAGAGCGCGCGCCTGGCCGGGGCGGCGGGTTTCGACGGGGTCGACGTGAAGGCCTGCCACAGGTATCTCATAAACGAGCTCCTCTCCGCGAGGACGCGGGAAAACAGCCGCTACGGCGGCGATTTCGGGAACCGGTCGAGGCTTTACATAAACGCCGTCGAGGCGGTCCGCGCGGCGGTTCCCGGGGACATGACGGTGACCTCGCGGCTGAATCTTTACGACGGCGTGGAGTTCCCATACGGTTTCGGCGTTTCCGCGGAAAGCGGCCTCGCGCCGGAGCTGTCGGAACCGCTGGCTCTGGTGAAAAAGCTCTCAGAGGCGGGTTTATGGCTTATCGACCTGACGGTCGGCAACCCCTACGTCAACCCGCACGTCAACCGGCCCTTCGACAGCGGCCCGTACGACCCGCCGGAGCACCCCTTCGAGGGGCTCGGCCGGATGTATTCCTGCGTAAAGGCGGTCAAGGACGCGAATCCCGGGATGGTGTGCGTAGCCTCCGGGCTTTCCTACACGCGGCAGTTTTCGCCCTATGTCGCCGCGGGGCTGATCGAAAGCGGCGCGGCGGACCTGGCCGGGTACGGGCGCGAGGCGTTCGCGTATCCGGATTTCGCCCGGGACATTCTTCAAAAAGGCGCGATGGACAAAAACAGGTGCTGCATTTCATGCGGCAAATGCTCGCGGCTCATGCGCGCGGGGAGCACGGCGGGCTGCGCGGTCAGGGACGGCGTCTATACGGAGATTTACAGGAGGGATGTATAAGATGGATAAAGTCGCGCTCGTCACCGGTTCCCGGCGCGGGATCGGCCTGGCGATACTGAAAGCCCTGGCAGGGGACGGATACGCCGCCGTCATGTCGGACATAGTGTCCGAAGAAGAGGCGCGGCCGGCCCTGAACGAACTGTACCCAAAAACGCCCGCGGCGGAGGGCGTGAACGCCGCCGGGCGCGTCCCGCGTTATATACGCTGCGACATATCCGCGGCGGCGGACAGGCAAAACCTGATCGATACGGTCATCCGGGAGTACGGGCGGCTGGACGTGCTGGTCAACAACGCCGGCGTGGCCCCAAAGTCGCGGCTGGATATCCTGGAAACCACGGAGGAGAGCTTCGATTTCCTCCTCAGCGTCAACCTGAAGGGCACGTTCTTCATGTGCCAGGCCGCCGCGAACGCCATGATCGGGCTGCAAAAGGAAAACATCGAAGGCTACGCGCCCCGCATCGTGAACATTTCCTCGGTCTCCGCATACGCCTCCTCCACTAACCGCGGGGAGTATTGCGTGAGCAAGGCCGGGATCTCCATGACGACCCTGCTTTTCGCTGACAGGCTCGCCGCTTTCGGCATCCCGGTTTTCGAGGTCAGGCCGGGGATCATCATGACCGACATGACCGCCGGCGTGAAGGATAAGTACGACAAGATGATAGCCGAGGGCGTGACGCCGATCAGGCGCTTCGGCCGGCCCGAAGACGTGGCCGACTGCGTGATGGCCGCGGCCGGCGGCCGGCTGGACTTCGCCACGGGGCAGGTATTGAACGCGGACGGGGGATTCAGCATAAGAAGGCTGTGATGATTTTGTATAATAGACTTCTTGGGAAATTGGCGTTTGTCATTCTGAGCGAAGCGAAGAATCTTGATTTTAAGACCCTTCGCTGCGCTCAGGGTGACAGCGGGAAATCAATTTCCGAAGAGGTCTAATAAGAAACATCCCGCCGCAAAAGCGGCGGGATGTATTTTGTTTCAAGCCGGCCATATACCGCTTATACGAATCTCGATTAAAATCTTCACAGTCTGTCGCCGAAAACGCCGTTGAAGCGTTCGGCGTTTCGGCTCCGCCTGTGAAGTTTTAATCTGAGATTCGTATTAACCGCATAAATCTACAGCGGAAATGTCGAAACAACCCAGCGTCTGCAAGGTTTTTTCTAGGCTCCAGGCTCCAGTTTCCGCAGTTATCCAGTATAACTCGCAGGCCGCCAACGGTGTTTTCGTTCGCCTGGAGTAGGTGACGCCCGTCGCCGGGTGCCCCCCTCCTCAGAACCGTACGTGCCCTACTAAGGCATACGGCTCCCCGCGATACCATTCAAGCTACT
>WQUN01000114.1 GCA_009782085.1 Bacillota bacterium | reverse complement strand
GGCCTGCCGTTCCCCCAGGGCGACGGCCAAAACGGCTCGCCCGGCTTCGCGCTTTTCCACAGGGCAAAGTCCGTCGGGCTGCGCTTGCGCTCGTCCACCTCGATCCTCGCGCCGGCCTCCAGCTCTTCCAGGTTCTTTCGGGAGAGCTTTCCGTAGTCGGCTTTTTTTGTCACGTCGTAAAAAACGTCGCCGTTTTCCGCGGCATAGGCGTAGTCTTTTTCGATTAGCGCCGCGATCATGTTGACTATTTCGCCGATCTCCTCCGAAACTTTCGGCATGAAGTCGGCGTCGGCAGCGCCCAGGCCGCGCATGTCCTCCAGCGCTTCGCCGATGAACCGCCGGGCGTAGTCCGCCGGGCTGATCCCCTCGTCGTTGGCCCTGACGATGATCTTGTCGTTCACGTCGGTGAAGTTCTGGACATAGGTCGTCTCGTAGCCCTTGTATTTCAGATACCGGCGCAGCGCGTCGAAAACCACGGGCGGCCGCGCGTTCCCGATGTGGATGAAGCTGTAAACCGTCGGCCCGCAGACATAGATGCCGGCGCGGCCTTCTCTGAGGGGGACGAATTCTTCTTTTTTCCTGGTCATGGTGTTGTATATTTTCATTGGATATTCCCTTCCGAAAGCGTATTTTCGATCAAAGCGCAGGCGTAAGCCGCTATCCCAAGCCCAGCCCCGGTGAAGCCCATGCCCTCCTCGGTCGTGGCCTTCACGCTGACCGCGCCGGCCTCCGGCGGGACGCCCAGCGCGGCCGAGATACATCGCTCCATATCCGGAACATAAGAAGCGAGCTTCGGCCGTTCCGCCACGATGATCGAATCTATGTTCGCTATCCGCCAGCCGCTTTCCGCAAGCATACGCCCTGTACGCGCCAGCAGTACGAGGCTGGAGACGCCGAGGTAAGCCGCGTCGCTGTCCGGGAAAATCTGCCCTATGTCACCCATATGCGCCGCGCCGAGAAGGGCGTCGATTATCGCGTGGACAAGCGCGTCCGCGTCGGAGTGCCCCAGCAGTCCCTTTTCGAAGGGTATGACGACCCCGCCCAGCACCAAAGCCCTGTTTTCGGCAAGCCTGTGCGCGTCGTAGCCGTTTCCGATGCGAAAACCCATAAATGCCACCCCTGCGATGCGTCGGACGGTTGTTTCGAAGATATTATACAGCATTTGCGGGGGTTTTGTCAGCAAGTATTTATACAACTATAAGCATCCGGTATAGGCGCTCCTCAGCCGGATTTCCGCTCCTCTTCCAGCCGTAGGAACGGGTACGGATTTATCCAGTATTCCTTGCCGGTGATCTTCGCGGCGGGGCAGATGCCTACGTGCAGATGCACCTGGAAGCTGCCGGCCGCGCCCTCCGCGCCGTAGCCCGTATCGCCCATGTAGCCCAGGAGTTCGCCGGCCGCGACTTCCGCGCCCTTTTCGACGCCGTCGGCCCAGCGGTCGAGGTGCGCGTAATAATAGTAATTTCCGCTGCGGGCCGTGATCCCCACGTAATAGCCGCCCAGGTCGTTCCAGCCGAAGTTTTCGACGACGCCGTCGGTCATGCTTACAACTTGCAGCCTGCCCCTGACGTTGTCGCGATCGAGAATGTCGCAGCCCTCGTGGACGCGGCCGCCGCGCGGCGCGCCCCAGCTGTCTCCGTATGTGTAGGGGGCCTCGCCTCCTTCCGGCGGCCCGGCGACGGGAAAATGCCTCACCTCGTCGGTTATGCTCGTCAGAAGGCTTACGAACGGCCTTAGGGCGGAGGCGGAGTATTTGTTTTTGATCCGGCCGTAACTCGAGACGAACTGGGCCTCCAGGCCGTCCGCCCCGAGGCCGGGGCTTTTTTCGGGAAAAAATCTGTTTTCCACCGAATAGAGGGTAAGCAGCTCGCCGAACGGCAGGCCTCGTTCCTCGCTCAGCTCGTCCAGCCGCACGAGCGACGCGATCGGGATGCGCATGGCCTCCACGTCCCTTAGGTCGATGGGCGTGCTCGGGCCTTTTAAGATCAGCCCGACCGCGAGTTTCAGGAACAGCAGCAAAACAAGCCCGACTCCCGCCAGGAACAGCAGCCTTTCGATTTGGCGCGCGCGTTTTTTGAAAAAGCCGCGTTTCCGGCGGCGCCTGCCGTGAGCGCGCGCGTATTTTTTCGGCAGTTTTGCCCTTGCGGATGCCGCCAATTAAAACGCCCCCTTTTCATATTTCTATTCATGAAAAGGGGGCAATATAATCGCCTGAACAGAAAGTCACGCCACCAGAAGGCGCTTGACCTCCTCCGGGAGTTCCTCAGCCTTGCAGTTCATGCTAATGACAAAATCCAGTTCGTAATCGCGGGACAGGGAATCCAGCTTGGCGATGAGTTTGAGGAGACTTTCGTTATCGACCGTTTTGACGACGTTCGTGAGTCCGTCGATGAACACGTGCTTGATGTCCGAATCCATTGAGAGTATCCCGCAGATGAACCCGATGAGCTCACGGTAGTTCGACAGCGGGAAGTTGTCGGTCTGCACGAATCGGATGTCGTAATGGAGGTCGTAGATGTGCCTGTTGTCGTCGTCGATAAAGACGAGGTGGCCGTCCGTGGTTTTGGCGCATCTGTTGGCCATGTCGATGAGTTTTTTCGTCTTGCCCTCACCCTTTGCGCCAGCGATAAATTGAACCAATTCAATCTCCTCCTTTGATGTAGTGCCATAGAGCAATGCCCTTAGAAGTAATACCATTATAATATATCCGCGGAGATTGTAAAACCTTTTTTTGCAAATTCTTTTCTTCCGAATATTCCATATCGCGCGGTTGTTTCGCCATTTATTGACAATTTAACCATCGAATTTTTTGACGAAAAACTCCAATACTATATGTCAGAAGCAAAGGAGCGGCTGTCGTGACAAAATGTACCGCGCCGCGCCGTAACACTTTTTCTATCTCAAAAAACATAGCAAAGGGGAAAAGAACATGAAGCGCAAGATCATTTTATTTACATTTATCGGAATTCTCTCGCTGTCCGCGGCTCCCTCGATCCACGCCGAGGAAGTTACGGCCGGAACCGGCGAAGCCGCGGCCGCGGCGGACCGGACGGATCCGGGAACGGCCAATGCCCGCCAGAAAAGGCGTCACGCCGTGACCCCGGCCGGAAGCCCGGCCCCCGGTATGCAGTACCGGACGGTTCCCGGAGCGCAAAACCGGCAGACTCCAAGAACGTACGACCGGTTCGCCCCGGGGACGCAAAACCCGCAGACGCCCGGCGCATATTACAGAAGGCAAAACGACGTAACGCCGGGAATGACCCCCGGAGCATATTACAGAAGGCAGAACGACGTAACGCCGGGAATGACGCCCGGCGGCGCCAGGCAGTTCAGAAGAGTCACCCCAGGCGAATACGGAGCTCCCGCCGACCTGAGGCAAACGCCTTACTACGGGCAAAACGCGGCCCCCAGGCGCCCGCTTCTGGAATCGGAGGCGGTGCCGGGCGAGATCGACATTTTCCGCGTCAAGACGGGGGATACCCTGTGGCAAATCTCCCGGAAATACAAGCTCCGCCTGGAGGCGGTCATAGACGCGAACCCGGCGCTTAAGGAACCGGACCTGATCTATCCAGGCGACAAGATCAGGGTGCCGCTGGACGAGAAAATCGACGACAATATGACCATCGGCGGCGCGAAGTATTACACAGGTAACGAAGCCTCCCCGGCGGCCGAAACGGCCCCCGCAAGCGGTTTTGAGCAGGAGGTGCTCCGCCTGGTCAACAAAGAGCGCGCAAAGGCCGGCGTCGCGGAGCTCGCCTGGTCGGACGCGCTGGCCGGGGCGGCCCGCGCCAAGGCCCGCGACATGAGCGAGAACAACTATTTCAGCCACCAGTCCAGCGTCCTCGGGAGCCCGTTCGACATAATGAAGGCCCACGGTGTGACCTATAAGACCGCGGGCGAGAACATCGCGAAGGGCCAAAAGACGGCGATTGCCGTCATGACGGCCTGGATGGCGTCCTCGGCCCACAGGAACAACATCCTGAATCCCCGGTTCACCGAGATAGGCGTCGGATATTCCGCGTCGACCGGCGGGACGACGTACTGGACGCAGCAGTTCATAGGGAAATGACGCGTGTCGTTTATAAAAAATAAAAGCCGGCTTCAGCCAGGGGCTTGCCGTCATTGACGGCAGGCCCCTGGCCTGTTGTATAAGGAACCTCATAAATCTACAACGGAAATGTCGAAACAACCCAGCGTCTGCAAGGTTTTTTCTAGGCTCCAGGCTCTAGTTTCTGCAGTTATCCAGTATACTTCTCTCTTCAATACGGTCATACCCGTTTTTTTTCAAATAAGAAATAACGCCCGCCAGTTGAGCGTCTGAAACGGATGTGCCCGAGGAAACCCCAACGGTGTTAACCGCGGAAAAATCCACGCCGTCAAGCTCCTCCGGCGTATCGGCCCGGATCGCTTTCGCCGCCCCGGCCTCTAAAGCGGCCTCGGCAAGCCGGTTCGTATTAGACGAGTTGGCGGAGCCTACCGCGATGAACAGATCGCACTCGCCCGCGATGTTCCTCACGGCTTTTTGGCGGTCGCTTACGGCGCGGCATACGCCTGCCCGCGGCGGGTCCCGCAGAGACGGATATTTTTCCCGCAGAAGCTCCGCCGTCCTTTGGGTGGCCTCGAAATCCAGGGTCGTTTGCGACAGCCACGAAACGCGTGAACCGTCGATCCCGCATAGCCTGCCGAGATCCGCTTCCCCCCGGACGACCCGGATATTATCGGGCGCTTCTCCCGCCACTCCGATCACCTCCGGGTGATCCGGGTCGCCGATGAGAACAATGGCATAACCCTGTTTTTTGAGGCGTCTTGCCTCCTCGTGGACTTGCTGCACAAAGGGGCAGGCGGCGTCTATTATTTTCAGGTTTTTCGCCAGGGCCTTTTCCCTGACCGCGGGCGCGACGCCGTGGGTCGGGAATATCACGGCGCTTCCGGAGGGGATTTCCCCGATCTCTTCGGCGAAGACCGCGCCCAGCGATTTGAAACGGTTCAGCAAAACGGTATTGTGCACTATTTCCCCGAGGACGTAAACCGTGCCCTTCTCCCGGTTGACGGCGTCCGCCAATATTCTAACGCCCCGCTCCACCCCGACGCAGAAACCTCTGGGAGAGGCCAGCAATATCCGCTTTTCCGCATTGCGCATTTGCGACAGCGCCCTTCCTGTTATTCCGGGCTGCGAAAAGAAATTCACTTTTCGCGCGCGAGCATATTCATTCCAAACCGGGAAAGCCGTTTTGCCGCAGGGCCTCGTATAATACGATCGCCACGGCGTTGGACAAATTAAGGCTCCGATTGTCCTTGACCATCGGCACGCGCACGCAGCGCTCAGCATACATATCCCGCATATACGGCGGCAGCCCGGCGGTTTCCTTCCCAAAAACCAGAAAATCCCCGTCCCGGTACCGGACCTCGTGATATTGAATATTCCCAGACGTTTCCGCCAGCCACAGGCGCGCGCCGGGATTGGCGGAACAAAAATCCTGAAAATCACCGTGTATCCGAATATCCATATCATGCCAGTAGTCTAAACCGGCCCGTTTCAGTTTTTTGTCCTCTATGACAAAGCCCAGAGGCTCGATCAAGTGCAAAACCGAACCCGTAGACTTGCATGTGCGTACGATATTCCCGGTATTCTGCGGGATTTCGGGCTCGTGCAGAACGACGTGCATCATGCGGTTTATTCACCTTTCGAGGAAATCGGCCGTCAGCGAACGCGCCTGTTCCATATAATCCCCGTTCATGTCGAGCCAGATGATAGATTCATCCCGCCGCAGCCAAGTCATCTGTCTCTTGGCGAAACGTTTGATCGCCCGCGCCAGCTCCAGTTTGAATTCGTCCTGAGATTTGAATTTCCCCGTCAGATACCAAAGAATATAACGGTATTCCAGTCCAAGGTCATAAAGACATTCAGGATCTCCGCCGCCGTCCAGATACGTTTTGACCTCGTCTATCATTCCCAGTTCAATCCTGGACGCCAGGCGTTCCTCGATCCGCCTGTGCAATATGTCTTTCGGCCATGTCACGCCTATCTGGAGCGCGCTGTACCTTGCGGAGTTTTCGCGCCTCAAGGGCTCTCCGAGGGCGGTTTTCTCAATCGCCCGGATCAGCCTGCGCTTATTGCGCGAATCGGACGGATTGGAGGCGAAGAACGCCTTACCCTCCGGCGTCAGCATTTCCAGCAGCTCATCCGCGGTCAGTTTGTCCAGCTTGCCGCGCAGCGCCGCGTCCACGGGCTCCCCGGACAAAACATAGCCCGATACGACCGATTTGACATAATTCCCCGTGCCGCCGACGATGAACGGGACCTTATCTCTTTGCAATATCTGCGGAATCAGCGAATACGCCATATTCTGGAAATCGGATACGGAGAATGCTTCGCCGATATCTTTAATGTCTATTAAATGATGCGGGACAGCCCGCGCTTCTTCGGCTGTGATCTTCCCACTGCAAAGGTCGAAACCTCTGTAGACCTGCCTGGAGTCCGCGGAGATGATTTCCCCGCCGAAACTTTTGGCAAGTTCGAGCCCAACCGCGCTTTTGCCCGACGCGTTGGTTCCGACTATCGCGATTATTTTTGGCAGTTCCCCGCTCACTTTTCTCCTCCGGCGACTGTTTACATCAATCGCGTCCGTCACCACAATACCGTCGTCCACATATAGTAATACGCCGCGGAGTCCGCCGCCTTCCACGAGGACTCCACCTTTTCCGTGTCGCCGCAGAGGTTTCTATAGCCGGCCTTTTCGGTTTCCCACGGCCTGCACGTCCCCGGAGGGCGCTTTCCCCCAGGGATCGGAGGCCCGCTTTCGGGCTTTCCCATCGGCTTCGCGGGGAACGTCCGGCTGTATACCCCGTGCTCCATCGTGTAATCCGCCGCCGCGCGCAGATTCCCGGGTTTGACATCGCTCAGCATCAGCGCGGAGGCGTCCAGGATATATCCGCCGTCGGGCTTCATGACCTCAAACAGCGAGTTCATGTGCTTTTTCACGTCATCCGTACTTCCTCGGCTCAACACGTCGTAGGACAGCCCGCCGGACACGGCGAACCTGTGTTTGAGCTTTCGGGCCGCCTCTATGGGGTCGCCCCTGTCCAGATGATAGACGATCCCGCCCTCCGGCAGTTCCAGCAAACGGCCGTAGTGGGCCTCCCAATTCCCCTCGCCGTAAAACAAAACCTGATGCCCCCTTCGGATTATCTCCTCAAGGACCGGCTTCAGCGTAGGCCAGAACACGCGGTCGAACATCTCCATGCTGATGTATGGCACGCAGCCGCGATGCGCCCAGAGTGTGACGGGGACCTGCCTGTCCGGGTCGGCGGAGGCGAGCGCGTTGGCGAGTATATGCGGCATGAGCGCCTCGCAGGCGCGGAAGAGCTTGTCCGGGCAATCGGCGGCGTCCAGGCAGACGTTGACGTAGCCTCTGAACTTGTCCGCCATGATATCGAGCGGCGCTTTGATCATGCCGGAGTTAGCGGACACGATCCCCTCCGCCCGGAGCCTGGCGGCGGCTGGGCCGAAGGCGCTCATATAGCCGGCGTAGGCGAGCGCGCCGGATATCAGGCTGAGGTTGTGGTCGAAATCGACCGGTTCGCCCGCGAAACGAACCCGCGCCGCCGCGCGCGGAAGCCATTTTGTGAACAGAAACGCCGTCGGGTCGTCGATGAACTCGCCGTATTCGCCGGCCTGTAAAAACATGTCCTCCTCGCGCACGGGCTCGGAGAACTGGTTCACGCTGTCCGGAGCAACGTCTACGCCGGGAACGGCCAGGTAGCGCCATCCGGCGGCCTTGCCCACGCCGTAGTTGCTCCATATGGCGTTCAGCATTACCGCGTCTATTCCGAGCTCCGCGGCCGTCCGCCGCGTGACGTCGAACGCGCTCTGATAGTCGAGCGCCACTTCCTGGTTCGTGACGCCCTGAAACCTCGCCGCGGCCTCCTGCAAAAAGAACCGGATGGGTATGCGGTCGGGAACGCCGCGGTTCATCGCTGTCACATACCTTCGCAGGCGGTCCCGGTAGGCCTGCTCGTTCGTTTTGGACATATGAATTCCCCTTTCGGCTCAAAGATTATGTTTTTACTATTGCTTGATTCGGGCGGCAGGCATGGCTATAATTAAAATACGGTTTGAAAATTTATGTAAAGGAGCGAGGCGCGTGTTTTACGATAAATTCAGCGTCGAGGGCAAAAGAGTTTTGGTGACGGGCGGAGCCCAGGGGATCGGCAAATGCGTCGCGGGGATCCTCGCGCGGTGCGGCGCGTCCGTGGGTATCCTCGACGTCAACGGCGAGGCGGCCGCGCGGACGGCAAGTGAGATCGGCGGCAAGGCGGCCGCGTTTTCCTGCGACGTGACCGATTGCGCCCAGGTCGGGGAGGCGGTCGGGGCCTTTGTCCGACGCTTCGGCGGCCTGGACGCGGTGTTCAACAACGCGGGTATAGTTCAGCACAAGCCCGCGGAAGAGCTCACGCCCGAGGAATTCCGGCGGGTTCTGGACGTTAATCTGAACGGCGTCTTTTATGTGGCACAGGCTGCGGCCAAAGAATTCATGCGGGCGGGGACCGGCGGCGCCATCGTGAACACCGCCTCCATGTCGGGCAGCATCGTTAATATCCCCCAGCGCCAGGCTTCCTACAACGCCTCGAAAGCGGCGGTGGCGCACCTGACAAAATCCCTCGCGGTCGAGTGGGCGCAAAAGGGGATCAGGGTGAACTGCATCAGCCCCGGCTATATCGCCACGGAGATGACCGGCGCTGTCCGGGACGACTGGAAGGAGTTCTGGAAAGAGATGATCCCTTTCCGCAGGATGGGGACTCCGGAAGAACTGGCCGGCGCGGTCATCTACCTGATGAGCGACGCCTCCTCGTACACCTCCGGCGCCGACATCATCATCGACGGGTGTTTCACCTGCATTTGAATCCGTAACTAGCATTGTTCCGCGGCCCTGGCGCATCTGGCGACGAGGGCGTCCACATCCGCCGCGGCGTAGTCTATGCTGAACGGGACATACGCCGTGCGCGAGAGATAGTCCAGCGACGACGGCGCGGAGTCCGCGGTTATGTCGAACTTCCTGTTCTGGTTGCGCTCCATGTTATATGGATTCATATAGGGGTTGTTGGTCACGCGCTTTTCCAATATCGGCTTCCAGTGGATAAACACGTGCCGGTTGACGTCGTATGGAATGACGCAGCCTTCCAGGTTCGCGGCGAAAGCCCGCGCCTTCTTTTCCGAATCGAACCGGAGCGGCCATGTGCTGCCCAGATCGCCCTGCGCGTCATGGGACGGGGCGGGGAGAAGGTCTGTGTTTTCGCGGATTTTTTCGTTAAACATGCGCTTAAGCCCGCGAAGCTCGGCTATTAGCCCGTCGAGCCGCCCGAGCTGCACGCGCATGATCGCGGCCATGACCTCGCAGCCCCGGAACTGGGAACCGACGAAGAAGGGATAAGCCAGTTCGCGCTCGTAAGACCAGTAGGACGACCCAACGTCATGATAAATAAGGGCCTTTTCGTACAGATCCGGGTCGTCTGTCAGGACCGCGCCGCCTTCCCCCGCGCTGATGATCTTATAATAGTTGAAACTCATCGCGCCGGCGCGCCCGATCGTCCCGAGCCTTTTGCCCTTATAGGAAGCGCCGTCCGCCTGGCAGGCGTCCTCGACGACGTACAGGTTGTGTTCGCGGGCGATTTTCATTATGGCGTCCATGTCGCACGGGAAGCCGCAGAGGTGGACGGGCATGATCACCTTCGTCCTGTCCGTGATCTTTTTTCTCACATCCTCCGGGTCCATCGTCAGCGTTTCGTCGACTTCGGCCACGACCGGGATCGCCCCGACGCTAAGAACGGCGTTCGGCGACGCGATAAAAGTATAGGACGGCACGATGACCTCGTCGCCGGGGCCGAGGCCCAGCGCGCCCAGGATGCTCACCAGTGCCGACGTCCCGCTCGTAACGTACAGGCTGTAGTTTGCGCCCATTTTCTCGGCGAGCTCTTTTTCAAACTGAAGGACTTCCCGAAGATCGGTGTTGATCCTGAACAGATTCCCGTTCATGATGACCCTTTCCGCCGCCGCAACCTCTTCTTTCCCGATTCGGTACATTTTATCGCCCCCATTCTCCCGGCCTTTGTTGAATATATACTATAATTCATTTCTCTCACTTGCAAGCAAAACTTTTGCGCTTGACATTTCCGTATTTCATGTGTTATATTGTAAATAATAAAAGTGGGCGCTGGCCTGCACCCACTTTTACCGGCAATCCACGACAGGCGAAAGGTTCGCCGACTATTCAAGTGAAAAATAATCAGCCGCTAACCTCGCTAGTTTGGGCTGATTATTTTTTTGTATTTTTATCGTTGATGATCGCCGCGATTATTAACCCGAAGGTCAACATAATCATTAGCGCCTCATAAACCGACATTGATTTGCTCAAAAACAAGGCCGCGCGTTTTTCCCGCAGAGAAAACGCGCGGCTTTCGTTTCGAACGGTTCGGTTTCCGGATTACACCCTTACACCAAGAGATTATAGACGAATATGATGGTCTTGGTCTCGCCTCCGTTTATAGTGCCGGATACGGGGTCGCTGGTATTGAGCCACCTTCCGATATCGTAGCCGTCGAAATAGGGGTAGTTGCTGTACGGGCCGTAGCTGCCGGGGTCCACCGTCAAGTCGTCTCTCCACAGCTGCGCCCCGGTGCTGGACTGATGGATGACAATGATGGTCGCCTTTTGTTTCTGGTAACCGTATGTGATCGTTATGCTCTCGCCCGCTCCGATCGTGCCAGAGGCGGGCGCGCTGCCGGCGACAAGGACGCCTGTCTCATAGTTCGGGAACGGGAAACTTTCATAGGGGCCGTAAGGTCCCGCGTTCACGGTCAGAACGTCTTTCCAGAGGATTGAACCGTTTTCGAGATCCTTGTGCACCACCGTGATGGTCGCGGTCTGTATTGCTTTGGAGTACACAACATAAACAATGTTTGTGGTCGCCGCGACCACAGTGGCGCCCGAACGCGTGCCGGGCGTCGCATAACCGGCCGGGGCAAATTTGTACAGATCGACATCGGTTATCGCCGCGCCAACCTGTGCGGCGGACAGTGAGGCGGAGCCCAAATACCGGCCGCTCAGGCTGTCTGCATAATAATATACGGTAATGGGGTATGTAGGATTCTGTGTCGGGAAGGTTTTCATCGCGACCGCGTTGGACTGACGGGCTTTGGCGTTGGTCGATCCGGTGAAGCCCCACCAGGCGGTCTTCCCGCCGAACTGCGCGTTGCAATCCGCGACGGTATAGCTGTATGACTTCCCGTCAAAAGAATAACTTAATTTGCCGCCAGCACCGGAAGGCGTCCATGTGACGCTCAACGGGATCCATCTGCAGCCCGGGGTAAAATAACCGACGTTTATGTGGTCAGCCAATCCGACACTCGCGGCGGGCTTGACAACGGCGACATGGCCGACGCCGCCTTTAGGGTCGTTGGCATCCGAATACGTGTCAAATTCGATGCTTAACGCGTTTTTCACGTATCCGCTGCCGTAAACGCCAAGATTCGGCCCGGTGTTTCCGATATAGTTTTTACCACAGGGGTCGTTCTGTATCGTAAACGTAATCCCATCCGCCAGCGTACCTGTTGTGGGCTGTAATGTGTTGTGATACATGTACAGATAGCTCTCAACGGTAAACGGCTGATTCAGGTCGACCGGGGAGCAGGCCCATATCGAGCCGGTTTCCGCCACCGCGCCGTAATCCGGGTTAGCGACGGTCAGCCAATCGACGTGGTTCCAGTAATAGTGCCACTGAGCGCAGCCGTTACGGATAAACATCGCGCCGGTTCTGGGACCCGTCGCGGGCGGACTCACGCGGAAATCCGCGGTTGATGCCTGCACCGTCAACGCCGGACCCGCAAAAAATGCCGTCCATAAAATGCCCGTCAGCGCCAGAGTGCATAGAATCTTGAACTTGCCTGTCCGTTTTTTCATAGACTTTTTCCCCTCTTCTCTGTAAGCGGTTAACTTCCCGTCTGTTCCGTTGAACACAAAAACGCCTCTCTTTCTGTAATTTAAAGTAGATGACTGCCAGTGAATCCGGTAAAAAAATCCTGAAATCCTGCCATAAACTTATGCAGGTACGCAGCCGCTATTTTGACGTCCATACGCGCGAAAACCCGGCGCGAAAATACGCGCCGTAAACGCGGGACATCGGAGGTTGCCGATCTGACAATCCTGCAATTTCCCCGCGCTTTCGCGGCATTATGCCCGGCGGATTCGCCGCGGCGCACAGCCTGGCCGCTTCCCTCGCATCGCCTCCTTCAGACAGAATGCCCCATACTGAACGGTCATACCGCGGCTTTATACCAATCCGCATTTCAATTGCGGACAGGTATTAGGTACGCAACCTTCCCCCGCGGCGCGGCCGTGGTCAGTAAAGAGGGTTATCCGGTTTCGCACGGACGTCCCGTCTCGGCTCCAGTCATTGCGGCAACCCCGCAATGATCGTTGGAATGAGGAACG
>WQUN01000113.1 GCA_009782085.1 Bacillota bacterium | reverse complement strand
CGCCCCGTTTTTCACAATGCCGCTGTCTTTGTATTCGTCGATTTCGGACAACAGTTTTACCATTATGAGCGTCGCGTAGGGGCAGCAGTCGTCCTTGCGTCCGGGGCCCCTGAACGTCCCGTGTTCCTCCGATACCGAGCAGGGAAAACCCTGTTCTTTGAACAGTCCCGCCAGGTGTTCCGCGCCCTGCCTGATATGCGTCTGACAGTCAACTTTTGCTTTCAGAAGCGCCAGCAGCAGAAGGGGCGCGTCGCACAGGCACCAGCCGAATACGTCCTCGCCCTTTCCCCCGTAGTGCGTCGGTATATTTGTCAGGGACTGATATACTCCGTTTTTATCTTTATGGCTCATAATCTGACTGACCGCGCTTTCGATCTCGGGTATGTCCGTTCCAAGCCCAATGTCGAGCAGGAACAGCAATTTATGGATCGACAGGTCGGGGTCTTTATGGTTTCTGACAATCGTATTGTGGAAGTCGGTAATGTCGTTAAGATATGATTGGATTTTTTTATCTTTCAGCGCTTCTTTTTTCAAGCCGGTTAAATCCTCTCCGCTTTCGTTCAGAAGATTCAACCGTATGGCGTATTGCAGCCACGGCTCGCTTATGGATAAAAGAGATTCATGCATAAGGCAGTATCCATCCCTCCTCCGTCAGAACCGCGTCCACCGGCGCGTCGTGGGCTTCCGGCGCGAACGCGCCCGCCTCGGCGACCTGCGCCGCGAAGCACAGCCCCACGCTGACCATCGGCCTGTTGACGGCCATGTATCTGTCGTAATATCCTCCGCCGTACCCGATCCTGTAACCGCTTTTATCCATGACGATCCCCGGAACCAACAGAAGCGTCTTCGGCCCGCAAAGAACCTCGTTGGCGGGGTCGGGGACGGGCTCGGGGATCCCCGGCTGCCAGGAGCGGCCGCCCCCGCCGCGGACGGCAGGCCCGCGGGCGGACGGCGTGAGCTCCTCCGGCCCGAAAATCCTGTAAAAACGCATCCGGCCCGCGCGCGCCACGGGCAAAGCCACGACCTTGCCGTCGGCCAGCGCGCGGCGGATGATGCCCAAGGTGTCCGCCTCGGAGCCGAAGCCGGCGAATGTCAAAACCTCCGACGCCTTCACGTAAGCGTCGGAAGCGAACAGGCGCTCCGCGATGGCCGCGCTTCTGGCGGCGCGGTCGGGGATTTCGGCGCGGATTTTGAGATATTGCAGCCTAAGCGCGCTCTTTGTATCGTTCATGGCCGTTTCTGTCCAACCTTTTGGGGGAACGGTCAAGACCGTTCCCTACAAACCGCGTGCCGATCGGCGGCATAAAATCCCCGCCGTACCTGCGCCGCTAGCGCGGATTTTTACAGCTTGCCTTGAACAGCGTCCCCTTGATATCCCCGGCGAGGATGTCGTACAGGATGTACGGGTCCTCCCCGGAGGCGACGACCGTGTCGATGCCGGCGGCGCAGGCCATTTTCGCGGCGGAGAGCTTCGCGGCGGCGCCGCCCGTCCCCAGGGCCGAGGACGGCGCGCCCGCGGCGCGCTCCAGAAGCCCGCCGATCTCCTCCACGACAGGGATCAGCCTGGCGTCCGGGTTCTTCTTGGGGTCGCAGTCGTAGAAGCCGTCCGTGTCCGACAGGATGATCAGCGTGTCCGCGTCCGTCAGGATCGCCACATAGGCCGAAAGCTCGTCGTTTTCGCTGAAACCGAGCTCGTCCGTGGATATGGCGTCGTTCTCGTTGACGATCGGCACGACGCCCATCGACAGCAAGGTGAAAAACGTGTTCCGGGCGTTGGTTTTCCTGACCCCGTCCTCCACGACGTCCTTCGTCAGGAGTATCTGGGCGATCTTCTGGTTGTACGTCAGGAAAAAGTTCTCGTAAATCTGCATCAGCGCCGCCTGGCCCACGGCGGAGGCGGCCTGCTTGCCCATGTTGTCCCGGGGCCGCTGCCGGAGGCCGAGGCGCTCCGTGCCGACGGCTATCGCGCCGGAGCTGACGAAGATGACCTCGTGGCCCTGGTTGCGCAGGTCGGCCAGAGTCCAGGACAGCCTGTCGATCTTCCGCAGGTTCATCCCGCCGTTGTAATAGGTCAGCGACGAGGTGCCGATCTTTATGACGACCCTCTTATGCCCGCCGGCGTGGACGCTCGTCATTGAACTATCTCCACGTTCACGTGGGCGTCGCTGGAAATCGCGGACGCCTTGACGACGGTGCGTATGGCCTTCGCGATGCGCCCCTGCTTGCCGATGACCTTGCCCATGTCCTCCGGCGCGACCCTAAGCTCCAGGATCAGGCCGCTGTTCTTCCTGATCTCGCTGACCTCGACCGCGTCGGGGTTGTCGACCAGGTTTTTGGCTATGATTTCGAGCAGTTCCTTCATGGATCCAAGCCTCCATCGCATAAAGTCCGGGAACGGTCAAGACCGTTCCCCGCTTTTTCGTTTTTCATTGTTCATTGTACATTGTTCACTCGGGCCGCGCAGCGGCCCGCTTCAGCAGCGCCCGCACCGTGTCCGTCGGCTGCGCGCCGTTGGCGATCCACTTTTTGGCCTCTTCCACGTCCACCGAGAGCTGGGCGGGATGCTTCGTCGGGTCGTAGACCCCCAGCTCCGCGATCGACTTGCCGTCCCTGGGCGTCCGGGAATCCGAGACGACGATCCTGTAAAACGGCGCTTTTTTCGCGCCCAACCTCTTAAGCCTGATCTTTACCATGATTTCCTCCTGTTTTATGTGAAATATATTGCCTACTTACCTCAAAAACGGCAGGTTTACCCCTCTTTTTCCCTTCCCCGGCCCCATCATGCCCTTCACCATCTTCTTCATCTCCTCGAACTGCTTAAGCAGGCGGTTCAGCTCCGGGACGGTCCGCCCGCTCCCGGCGGCTATGCGCCTTTTGCGCGAGGCGGAGAGTATCGCGGGGTTTTTGCGCTCCTGCGGCGTCATCGAGCAGATCATCGCCTCCAGGCGGCCGAACGCGCCCTCGTCCACCTCCGCGTCGTCGAGATTCACCCGGCCCATGCCAGGGATCATGCCGAGCAGGTTCTTGATAGGCCCCATCTTCCTTATCTGCCGGAGCTGGTTCAGGAAGTCCTCCAGGTCCATCTCGTTCTGGCGGAGCTTCTTCTCGAGCTCTGCGGCCTCTTTTTCGTCGAAGGCCTGCTGCGCCTTGTCTATCAGCGACATGATGTCGCCCATACCCAAAATCCGCTGGGCCATGCGGTCGGGGTAGAACGGCTCCAGGTCCTCTATCTTCTCGCCCATGCCGACGAATTTCACCGGCTTGCCCGTGACCGCGCGCACGGAGAGCGCCGCGCCGCCGCGGGTGTCGCTGTCGAGCTTGCTGATGATTATGCCGTCGAGGCCGAGGTCCCGGTCGAAAGCCTCCGCCACGGTCACGGCGTCCTGGCCGGTCATGGCGTCCACGACGAGGAGTATCTCCTGCGGGCGTATCTGGGCCTTCATCTCTTTGAGCTCGTTCATCAGCTCCTCGTTGACGTGAAAGCGCCCGGCCGTGTCCAAAATGACGACGTCCTCGCCGTTTTCCGCGGCGCGGCGGAGGGAGGCCCTCGCTATTTCGAGCGGGCTTCGCGAGCCCTCCAAAGCGAACACGGGCAGGTTGTACCCGCCGCCCAGCACCTGGAGCTGTTTCACGGCGGCCGGGCGGTAGACGTCGCAGGCAACCAGCAGCGGCCTGTGCCCCTGCTTCCGGAGCTGCGCGCCGAGCTTGCCGGCGGCGGTCGTCTTGCCCGCGCCGTTAAGGCCCGCCAGCATGTAGACCGTGGGCGGCTTCGACGCGAAGGTGAGCCGGCTCTGGGTCGAGCCGAGGAGGTTTATCAGCTCGTCGTTGACCAGCTTTATGACCTGCTGGCCTGGGTTCAGGCCCTCCAGGACGGAGCCGCCGACGGCCTTTTCCGTGACTTTGGCGACGAAGTCCTTCACGATGCGGAAGTTCACGTCCGCCTCCAGGAGGGCCAGCCGGACCTCCCGCATGGCCTCGCGGACGTCCTTCTCGGTCAGGAGGCCCTTGCCGCGCAGGCGCCTGAAGGCGGATTGGAGCTTTTCGGTCAGGGATTCGAACGCCATGGGGGCCTCCTTGCTGGAAACTGGATTCTGGAAACTGGATTCTAGAAACTGGAAACTGGAAAAAGCTATCCGCATATTTTTGGTAATTATTTAGCGGAAATTGTCACTCGGATTTCTTTTTAGTAATGGTATCTTCCACGCTTGTTTTTCACCTGAGCTTCTGTAATCGGCTTCATGATTATAGTAATCTCGCAGATTTGTTTTCATCGTTTCCGTATTCACACGCGCACCCCGCTGGCAACACCGATTAATTGTCTAGGATCAACGTTAAAAAATCAACCGCTTCTTTCAATTCCCCCGAAACATCCAGATCGAAAGCGTTCCTTTCAATAAACGCCTCCAACCTCCGCCTTAGCTCCCCCAGCTGCTCATGCCTCCTGACGACTCCCAGCGCGTCCTCGTACCTGCGCAGATTCTTCCGCGTCCTGGCCAGAATGTCCCGCACGGCCTGGGGCGTGACCCCGTATTCCCGGGCGATCTCCGACAGGGACAGGTTCTGGAGATAATACAGCTCGTAAATCTCGCTCTGCCGGCGGGTCAGGAGGGCGTTGTAGAAGTCGTGGAGCAGCGTGTCGAGCAGAATGTCGTCCATAAACCACCACTCAGCCGTCATTGTATGATTATCGCGGGCCGTTGCATCATTATCGCGGGTCGTTGTATCATTACGGCGGATCGGGCTCTAAAGCAAAAATACTTTACACGCAAATAATAACCTCCTTTTGCGTTTTTGTCAACACGTTCTAATTTTGCCGGGTGCAGCAAATTTTCGTGAATTTTCGTGGTATATCATAGGAAAATCGTAGGGAAAGCACCCAACGGCCGCAAGCTAAGCTGTAATAATTTACCATATAGCTAATTGTTGTAGCTTTTGTGTGACTTAATGTCATTCTGAGCCGAAGGCGAAAAATCTTTTTGTGCGTATAGTCGTTTCGATTTGAAATGAGCTGAAAACGAGCGCGAAACGACCAATGTTCAGGGGCGTTTCGCGCGAAGTTTGAAGCTCAATTTCAAACGAAAC
>WQUN01000112.1 GCA_009782085.1 Bacillota bacterium | reverse complement strand
TTGTTCCGGCTCCCGGGCGCCGGCGGCTTCGCGCTGATCTCCGGGATGGTCTCCGGCTATCCAATGGGCGTCAAAATAACCGCGCGCCTCCTGGAGAGGGGAGAACTGACGCGAATGCAGGCGCAGAGGCTATTGGGCTTCGTGAACAACTGCGGGCCGCTGTTTGTGATAGGCGCGGTGGGCGCGGGCATGTTCGGCAGCGCCCGGACAGGGTACTTTATCCTCGGCGCGCATTACTTTTCGGCGGTTCTGACCGGCGTGATCCTTTCGCTTTTCGCGGGCAAAGAAGGTGTAACGGAAAAAAGGTGGGAGGGTTCGAGTTCGGAACAGCCGCGGGAGGATTCGCGCCCCGGGCGGCCGTTCGGGGAGATTTTAGGGGCGGGCGTCCAGGACGCCATGGCCTCCATACTGAAAGTCGGCGGGTTCATCATCATTTTCAGCGTTCTGGTCAGGTCCGCGGACATGCTGCGCCTAAGCGGCCTCGCCCGCGGCGCCGTCACGGGGTTCCTGGAGATGACAAACGGGGTCAGGGCGGTCGCCGGCGACGGTTCCATAGACCTGAGAATCCGGGTCGCGGCGGCGGCAGGAATCGTTTCCTTCGGCGGGCTCTCGGTCCACGCGCAGTCGGCGGCCTTTTTGCAGGGCTCCGGCCTTCGCGTGAGGTGGTACTATACTGGCAAGGCCGTCCAGACGGCGCTCTCCGTCTTTTTGGCCGCCGCGGTCTTCCCCGTGATGGGCGTCTGCCCGGCAGGAAGCGCGGAGGGGAAAGAGGTTTTCGCGGTCTTTCTCACGGGCGGCGGGTTTTTGCGAAACCTGTGCGTATCGCTGGCGGGAACCACGGCGTTTGCGGCGGCGGTTCTGTTGGTCCGGCTCTTCGCCGGCGGCGGGAGAAGAACGGCGAGAACGCGCCGCTGAAAAGTTTCTGTAGCCGTTTCATGCATTTTGGGCTATAATTATAAAAATCCACCGGCGAGGTCCTCAATGCCAGTTAAAAAATTCCGATTTGACGCCTCCAACGGCGAACACCAGATACAAGCCGTGTTATGGACGCCCGACGGCGGCGGGGAACCCCGCGGCGTCCTCCAGATCGCCCACGGTATGCACGAATACGGCGAGCGCTACTCCGAATTCGCCGGATTCATGACCGCCAGGGGCTACGCCGTCTGCGCGAACGACCACGCCGGCCACGGGGACTCCTATAAGGACGCGAACCTTCGCGGCTATTTCGGGGCGAAGAACGGGTATCTGCACATGGTCGGGGACATGCGCGAACTGATGAGGCTCGTCAGGGCTGAATTCCCGGAACGTGCCGGCGAGCCCGGGCGCGGCGGCGGGCCTCCGGCGGAGGCGCCGGCCCGGCAGGGCGCGGCGAGGCCCGGTTTGCCCTATTTTCTGCTCGGGCACAGCATGGGTTCCTTCCTGGCGAGATATTTCTGCTCCCTATACGGGGACGAGCTCTCCGGCGCGATCTTCTCCGGGACAGGGAACGGCCCGGCCGTTCTGCCGCTGGGCGTTTTGCTCTGCCGGGCGCAGGTGAGGCTGTTCGGCGCCACATACAGGAGCAAGGGCGGCGCGATGTACAGATTGTCCCGGAGCGCCTACCTCAAGCGCTTCGTTCCGGTCAGGACCGGCGCGGAGTGGCTGACGCGGGACGAAAAAAAGGCGCTGGAGTCCCGCGACGACCCGCGCTCAAAATTCATCTTCACCGCCGGCGGGAACCTCGACCTGCTCCGCGTGCTGAACCGCGTCAGCTCGCCGAAATGGGCCGCGAAAATCCCGGCCGGGCTTCCGGTGCTGCTGTTTTCCGGCTCCGAGGACCCCGTGGGGCATAACGGCAAAGACGTCAGGAAGGTATATTCATGGCTTAAGGCCGCCGGGTGCAAGGACGTCACCGTGAAAATCTACGAGGGCGGGCGTCACGAGATGCTCAACGAGATAAACCGCGCGGAGGTCTTCGAGGACGTGGCGGGGTGGATAGAGAAAAGAACGTAAAACGGGACGCGGCAGAGATATCCGCGTCCCGTATTCTACCGGAGCGCGAAAACATTAGCCTCCTCTGTCACGTTGTCGGCAAATGTTTTCTGCATCCGGTATCAATAGCGACTCAATGTGAAAGTAACCGTATTGTCATTCCGGACGGATTGTCATTTCGCTCTCCTCCGCCTCATCTCTGACCAGCTCCACCTTTGACACCGACACCTCGTAGGCGATCTTGTCGACCACATGGTCCTCGTCCAGCCGCTTCTGGTACGTCCGGCTCTGCATCCTGCCGAAGATCCTGATGTTGTCGCCGACGGACAGCCTTCCCGCGAACCTTGCGTTCCTTCCCCAGGCGATGCACGGTATGTAGTCCGATTTATTATACGATCTGTTGACCGCCAGGAGAATGTCCGCGATTTCGCGGCCGAAAGGGGTAGTCCGGTAGATCGGGGCCTTGCAGATGTAGCCGTTCAGATATATCTCGTTGGGGTTGACGTTGGCGTCGTCGGCGCAGACCTCTATGTCCCGCGCGAACACCGTGAGCACCAGCTTGTTCTTCCTGTCCGCCTCCACGTAACTGTTGTAAGACCTGACCTGACCGGTTATATGTACCAAGGTCCCGATCTCGTACCCCTCGCCGGCAAGCAGCCTCTCGGATATGGTGACGGGCAGGATATCGGACGCCTCGCTCAAACGGAATATCTCCAGGTAGAAATTCAAAAAGCCCTCGCCGTACACCTCATGGCTGAAGACGAAGTCGGACGCTATCCGGCCGAAAACACTCGCGGTGTTGTTGACTTGTACATTTTCCTGCGGCATGTGAACTCTCCTTTTTATAGGGTTGGAATCTTGCATCACAGAAGTCTAATAGATACTATTCAGCCGGTTTTTTATTTAGAACTTGTGTTCGCAGGTCATAAGCAGGCCGTCCGCACCCGCCGCCAGAAGCGCCGTGACGACCAGAAGAGCCAGCTCGGGACGCTTTTCCCCGGCGTCGGGGCCGAGGGCGACGCAGAATTCCTGGGGCTCCAGTATCCGCCCGTCCAAAGTGGGTATGTTGCGCTGGACGCATATCTGAAGATCGTTTTCCGTGACGCTCGAGGCGGTGACGCAGTCCTTCCCGTTAAAGCCGCAGGTGATAAGCTCCGCGCCTTTTTTTGGCAATTCCCGGAGAACTTTTTTGTGCTCCGGGTTGACGACGAATTTAGTGCGCTCCCCCGCCCCGCGGAAAGTCCCGAGGCCGGGCGCGTCCTCCACGCAGACGATTATGTCGGAACAGCCGTCCGTGTCAGAGAGCGGAGCGACGGCATATTCATCCCCGTCCCGTAACAAATATCTGAAAATGTCCATCGCCTGGCTTTGCAGAGTGGAGCCGAAAACGCCGATTTTCGCCATCATAGCCTCCGGGCCGCGCGGTCAACCCCGAATCGGAATCAAAGTCAACGGGATTGGTGTGACGCGCCGACAAAATGCCTTATATATCTGCTTTATTTTCTGACAAGAAGGTTTATTTATGTATAAGAATTTTTTCCACGAAAAAAATACCGCGGTCCATGCAAATGCGGCGCATTTGCACAGTCCGCGGTATTTATCGCCGGCCTGTCAGCTTCCTGTTATTGAGATGTCCATTATTTATCTGACTTCTTCATCTTCATCTCCATCTTCGCCGTCGGGCTCCGCGCCCATCCTCTCAAAAACCTCCCGGATGGTCTCCCCAGAAAAGCCCTTCCTCGCCAGATACCCGCGGAGCCTGTTCCGCTCCTTCCGGCCCTGCGGGAACTCCGCCCCGCGGAGCCTGCTCTCCAGGGCCGCGAGGGCCGCCTCCGTCTCGCCGTCCCCGTCCGCTTTAAGCCCGGAAACGGCCTCATCTATGACGCCGTCCGCGACGCCGCGGCGCCGAAGCTCAAACCTGATCCTCGCCAGGCCGAAATGCCTGCCGCCGCGCCCGTATTCCAAAAAATCCCTGGCGTAGGCCCTGTCGTCGATATAGCCGTAGCTTTTGAGAAACTTCACCACGCGCACAACCACGCCGGCGGGGTAATCCCCGGACAGACGGCCGCGTATCTCCGCCTCCGTCCGGGCCCGCAAAGCCACGAGCCGGAGCGCCTCGTTTTTCGCCCCGGCCAGGACGGCTTCGCGCAGGATATGGTCCAGCCGTTCCTTTGATATTTCCTCGTTTTCGGCCAGGCCGAAACCCAGGGCGTCCGCCTCGTCCATGCCGAAGGCGAACCGCCCGTCTATAAAGACCGACACGCGGCCTTGCCTGTGCTTTTGCGGCTCAAGCCCGGTTATCGTCATCCGTTCAGTCCATCTCCGAGGCGAAGTCGTCCCCGCCACGGCCCTCGTCGTAAAAGTCGTCGTCGAAGTCTTCGCTTTCCATGTCGATGAGTATCTCGTCTATGGCCAGATCCTCGTCTGTCAGTTCCTCGCTCACGACCGGCGCGGCCCCGGGCGGCGCGACGTAGTTGTCCGGCAAGGTCAGCGCCTCCAGCGGTTTCAGGCCGTTCTGGACGCGCACCTTGTTCTCGATCTCGTGATATATGTCCGGGTGGGTTTTCAGGAAGGTCTTCGCCGTCTCGCGGCCCTGGCCGAGGCGGGTCTCCCCGTAGGAGAACCACGTGCCGCTTTGCGCGGCGATCCCGGCCTTGATCGCCAGGTCCAGGATGTCGCCCTCCCTGGAGATGCCCTCGCCGAACATGAGGTCGAACTCCGCGACCTTAAACGGCGGCGCGACCTTGTTCTTCGAGATCTTCGCGTTGGTCCTGGAGCCGAAGACCTGCTTGACCTTGTCCTTTTCCGTCTCGAGGTTCTTGATCCTGTACATCTCGATACGGACCGAGGCGTAGAATTTCAGCGCGCGGCCGCCGGTCGTCGTCGTCTTAGGGCCGCCGTAGGATGGCATCCCGCCGATCTGCTCGCGGAGCTGGTTGATGAAGATGACGATGCAGTTCGTCTTGCTTATGACGCCGACGAGCTTGCGGAGCGCCTGCGACATAAGCCGCGCCTGCAGCCCCACGTGGGAGTCCCCGATGGCCCCGTCGATCTCCGCCTTGGGCACCAGCGCCGCGACGGAGTCCACGACGACCACGTCTATCGCGGCGGACGTGACCATCTCCTCGCAGATGCCGAGGGCCTGCTCGCCGCTGTCCGGCTGGGATATGTAGAGCTCGTCGATGTTTACGCCGAGGTTTTTGGCGTAAACCGGGTCCATGGCGTGCTCCGCGTCGATATACCCGGCGATGCCGCCGAGCTTCTGCGCCTCTGCCACCACGTGCAGGGCCAAAGTCGTTTTGCCGCAGGCCTCGTGGCCGTATATCTCCACTATCCTGCCCTTGGGCAGCCCGCCGACGCCGAGCGCCAGGTCGATACTAAGGCAGCCCGTCGGCACGACGGGGACGTCGGCCAGGTTCTTTTCGCCGAACTTGATGACGGAGCCCTTTCCGTATTTATTCTCGATGTTTCTCAGAGCCCTCTGGAGCGAGTCCTTCTTGGCGCTCTCGATCTCCTGCCGGCTCATTGCGTTGAAATCCGGCCTGTCCTTCTTACCGGAGGATTTGCCCTTCTGGCCCTTGCCGCCGCCCTCGGGAGCGGCTTCCGCGGTGACGCCCGGCTCCGGCTCGTTTTTGTTCGGTTTTTTGTTCGCCATTTTTATCCCCCCGTAAGCGCTTTATATGATACGCGCAGGGACATTATAGTATATAAGGAGGGCGGGGTCAACTATGCATTGACAGACCAGAATATGCACAGACACTCCGCCGCTCCCGTCCCGTTTTCCCCACTTGCCTAAAAATCATTTTAGGTCTATATTAATCACATTCGTTTCTAGGGGGAAAAGAATGCCCGATATATTTTCCACAATGCTCAAAAATATAACGTCCCTCTTCATTATAATGGGAGTCGGGTATTTGTGCAGGAAGATAAAGATAATCGACGACGCGGTAAGCGCGGGCCTGTCCAAGATCCTGCTCTATGTGGCGCTCCCGTGCACGGCTTTCATGTCGATGATGCGAGAATTTTCCTATACCCTTCTGGGCGAAAGTATGGTAACATTGTCCGCGGCGCTCGTGATCTTCCTGTTCGGGACACTGTTGGGGGCGGTTTTCACAAAGCTCGACAAATCCGGCCCCCGCAGGGGGAGCGTCTGGAAATTCGCGCTGACATTCCCGAACGTGGGCTACGCCGGGTTCCCGATAATGCTGGCCGTCTACGGCCAGCCGGGGCAGATATACACGGCCATGGTGAACGCCGCGTTCAGCATACTGGCGTATTCGCTCGGGATGTCGCTTTTCGGCGGGGCCAAGGGGACAGACGGGAGCGGGGGTAAAAGCGCGGCAGTGCATTGGGCGCTATCCGCCGGCGGGGACGCGCCGGCCGACGCCCGGTTAACCGGCGAACAGCTTTCGCCGGACGGCCCCGGGCGTTCCGGACAGGCCGCGCATAATGGCCGCGTCCCAAAAAAGCGCGGCGCCGCGCGGCTGATCCTTCTGAATCCGGCGCTTATCGCCACTGAACTGGGTTTTGTCTTTTTCCTGCTGTCGCTGCGGCCGCCGGAAGTTATCGCCGGCAGCATGACCTTCATGTCGAACATGACCACGCCGCTGTCCATGCTTATCGTCGGCGCGATTTTGGCGAAGATCGACATACGCTCCGCCTTTACGGACGTCAGGATATACTTTATATCCCTTATGCGGCTCGCGGTCATACCGTTGGCGGCTTTCGCGGTCCTGCGGCTCTTTGTCGCGAACATGGTGATGCTCGGCGTCATAGTGTATCTGGCTGCCATGCCGGTGGCCTCGCTCACGGTGATCATGGCGGAGGAGCGCGGCGGCGATTCGGAGACGTCCTCCAAGGCCGTGCTCGTGTCGACCTTGCTGTCGATGATCACGATACCGCTGCTGTCGATGGTCTTAAATTAAAAGAGGTCTTTTCGTGGATAACCTGCGTCTGGAGATACAAACCAGAAAGCTCTCCGCGCCGGAGCTTGCCGCCCTGGCCTTCGAGGTGTACAGGAAGCGCTTCGGACACCTGGCCCTGGCCGGGTTCGCGGTCTTCATACCCATAGCCGTTTTCAGCCTCCTGGCCGCCTTAAACCTCATCCGCACAAACCCGCTCGACTACATAACCGTAACCGCGGACGGGCAGGTAGTCATAGGCGGGATAAGCGGCTTTCTGCGCTCGTTTCTGTCCATGATCGGCATAAACGCCATATTCTCGCCGCTTTTCGTGGCCGCGGTCACATACGCCGCCAGGCGGCATGTGGAGGAGACGGCCTGCGCGCTCCCGGGGCTGATAGACGCGTCCCTGTCCAAGTGGGGGAAGCTCGTCTTCACGGCGATCATATACTATGTAATAACGGCTTTGGCCGCGTTCATGATAATACCGGGCGTCTACTTCGCGGTGGCCGCCTCCTTTTACCCGAACGTCATCGCCGACGGCGACCCCTGGGGCTTCAAGGCTTTCCGGGACAGCATGGTCCTCGTCCGGGGGCGCTGGTTCCGGACGTTCGGGTTCCTGGCGGTCGTGGACATCGCGTCCGCCTTTGTTACCGCCTTCGTCCAATGGGTCATAATCTCGCTGCTGTCAGCCCTGGGCCCGGCCTCTGTCTTTTTCGAGTCTCTGGCGGCGAACTTCGCGGGGATGTATTTCACGGTCATAATCGCGCTTTGGTATATCAACAGACGTTACATCGGGAGGCGCCGGGATTGAGACAGAGAAGGAAACGCGAAACCGACGAGTTCGCAATGAAGCCGCTGCAGTGGATATGGACGTTCATACGCCCGTACCGCGGGCGGATGGCCCTGGGTTTTCTGCTGCTGTCGTTCTCCGTCGGCGCGATCATGATAAACCCCTACGTGACCGCGCGCATAGTCGGGGAGGTCATGCAAAACGGCATCAGGGACAGGCTGATGCTCTACGTGGCGCTCCTGTGCGGGGCGACGCTTTTGCGGGGCGTTTCGAGGTATTTCATGCTGATGACCTTCGAGAGCACCTCCCAGCAGATCATCCTGAATTTCCGCCGGAAGGTCTACAAGCGCATCCACGACCAGAACTTCGGCTTTTTCGACAAGACCAGGGTCGGCGAGATGATGTCCCGCATGACAGGCGACACCGAGGCGATCAGGAGCTTCATCGCCTTTGACGCCTATGCCGTCTACGAAAACGTCGCGATGTTCATTGCGGCGCTCGTCATCATCTTTACGATCGACTGGCGCATGAGCGCATTCATGCTGAGCGTCCTGCCGGTCACTCTTATCAGCGCGTACATGCAGTCCAAGGAGATAAAGCCGCTCTTTTCCAGGATACGCGAGCAGTTCGCCCGGCTCAACTCCACCTGCGAGGAGAACATCGGCGGCAACCGCGTCGTCAAGGCCTTCACCCAGGAGGATTACGAGATCGAGAAGTTCACCAAGGAAAACCAGGCCTTCTACGACGCCAACGTCGCCTCCTCTTACGTCTGGGCGAAATACCTCCCGATTTTGGAGTTCTGCGCAGGGTTCCTCGGCGTCCTGTCGATACTCGTCGGCGGCGTCATGGTCATATTGGGCAAGCTCGAGCTGTGGAAAATGATCGCGATAAACGGCTACCTCTGGATGATAAACAACCCCATGCGCATGTTCGGCTGGCTCGTAAACGACACGCAGAATTTCCTGGCCTCCCTCGAGAAAGTCTCGGACATGATGCGGCGGCGGATATACATTTTCAGCCCCGAAAAGGGCGCCGCCCCGGCCAGGCTGAAGGGCGGGGTGGAGTTCCGCGACGTCAGCTTCCGGTACGACAGGAATGACCCGACGGCCCCCCTGGCGCTGAAAAACGTCAGCTTCGAGGCCAAGCCCGGCGACACGATCGGCATAGTCGGCGAGACGGGCTCCGGCAAGACGACTTTGATCAACCTGATCCCGCGCTTTTACGACGCGACCTCCGGGGAGATATTGGTGGACGGCGTGAACGTGAAGGACTACGAGCTCAAAAGCCTCCGGAAGGGCATCGCCGCGGCGGCCCAGGATGTGTTCCTGTTCTCGGACACGGTGGAGGGGAACATCGCCTACGGCGACCCGGAAACGCCGATGGAGCGCGTGTTGGACGCGGCCAAAACCGCCGACGCGGACGGCTTCATCGTCCACATGGAAAACGGCTACGACACCATCGTCGGCGAGCGGGGCGTCGGCCTCTCCGGCGGACAGAAGCAGCGCCTGTCTTTGGCGAGGGCGATCGCGGCCGACCCGTCGATTTTGATCCTGGACGACACGACCTCCGCCGTGGACATGGAGACGGAGCACAGCATACAGACGGCGCTGAAGGAAAAATATTCCGACAGGACGAAGTTCATCATCGCGCACAGGATCTCGTCGGTCCGGGCGGCGAATCTGATACTCGTGCTGGAAAACGGGAGGATAGCCGAGAGCGGGACGCACGAGGAACTGGTGAGGCGGAAAGGGATATATTACGGGCTGTTTTTGGACCAGTACGGGGAGTATGTCAATGAAGTTGCGGAAAGCTGAGGTCGCTGACGAATAGGTGATAATATGCTATTATATCTTGATAATTGCTGCTTTAACCGTCCGTTTGACGATCAGCGGCAATTACAGATAAGCCTTGAAACACAGGCGAAACTATATGTTCAGCAGGAAATTCTATCAGGGCGGTTTACGCTTCTTTGGTCATATATTCTTGAATACGAAAACAGCAGGAATCCCTTTGATACCCGCCGCGTCAGTGTGTTAACGTGGAAGGATATAGCAGTTAAGACAATATCGGAATCAGAAGAAATAATGTCCTTTGGGGAAATGTTAATAAAACGAAATGTAAAACTATACGACGCTCTACATGTGGCGTGCGCCTGTATAGGCGGGTGTGAATACTTTCTTACAGTTGATAAAGGTTTGTTGAATAAAAAAATAAACGAAATTCGTGTTTGTAATCCCATTGACTTCATCCGGGAATTGGAGGTTTAAATGATGCGTACGGATTCTGTTGTCAGAACAGACGGCATGAACGCCCTGCGGGATAAACTTGGTAAAGTTGACGCCGAGCGGTTTATTATGTTGCTTTTGCGCGAGCCGTTCGATTATACGGCTTGGAGAGCGTGCCTTAATGAAGAGGATATCGGCCTGCGGGAATTGAGCCACCGCGCAATGAGTGTAACGCGAGTTATGGAAAATCAAAGTGACGATTAATCTACGGCAAAGCGGTCGGGGATGGAACCCCGACCCTACAGAACCTATATGCCCGTAGGGTCGGGCTTCCACGCCCGACCGTATTGCACCAGCGTTTCCCAACATCTAACCCGGGAGTGAATCATACGGCCAGAAACAAGTTCATACTGACGAAACCTCATAGAAAGGCGTAAGAGGTGACAGCTTTGATAAATATCAACAATTTGCGCAATTTATGCCATGATAAAAATATCGCGATCACTAAACACGCGAAGAACAGGCTGACAGAACGGGGCATAACCGTTTCGGACATTCAAAGTGCGATACAAACGGGTGAAATCATTAAGCAGTACGAAGATGATAAGCCGTTCCCAAGCTGCTTATTGCTAGGGCTAACAGAGTGTTATAAATATATCCACGTCGTCGCCGGCATTGACGACGGGTATCTGTATATAATAACGGCATATTATCCCGATGAGAATGAATGGGAAGCAGACCTGAAAACCAGAAAGGGGCATTTGTCATGAAGTGTATTTCCTGCGGGGCCAATACCGTTTCCGGAACGACGACCGATGTTACGGACCTGGAAAGCTGTCTCGTCATTGTGCGGAAAGTGCCCTGTCATAAGTGTTCCGAATGCGATGAAGTCATTTACACCGCCGACGTGGTAAAACGTCTGGAAGCCATTACTGCCGCCGCAATAACAGCCGTAAACGAAATAGCGATCGTGGATTACAACAACATAGTCGCTTAATGGAAATATCCAAATACCTGTTACTTGGATATATCTTACAACTAACCCGGGAGTGACTCATACGGCCAGAAACAAGTTCGACATCGACGAAACCCTGGAGAAGGACAGCGAGTTCAACATCAAGCATATTATCCGGCTCGGCAAGTATGTCAGGACGTACAAGGCCGACCTGCTCAAGACCTTCGGGGTCACGATCGTCGGGAGCGTCCTGGGGCTCACGGGGCCCTACGTGACGAAGCTCGCGCTGGACAACGCTTTGCCGCCGGCCCACGCCGACATCCCGCTGATAATCCTGCTGGCCGGGGCGCTGCTCGCCGCGACCGTGATCAACATATTTTTGATACGCTTCCGCGTGAAGCGCATGTCCAAAGTCGGCCAGGGGATAATCCGGGACATCAGGCTCGATCTGTTCACGCATTTGCAGGAGCTGCCGTTCAGCTACTACGACTCGCGGCCCCACGGGAAGATACTCGTGCGCGTCGTGAACTATATAAATTCGCTGAGCGATATGCTCTCGAACGGCATCATCAACGTGGCCACGGACTCGGTCAGCCTGTTCGTCATCATCGGGATCATGCTGAGCATGAACGTTCGCCTGACGCTCGTCAGTATGGCCGGCCTGCCGCTTCTGCTGGCCGTGACCTATATCATCAAGATCCACCAGCGCAAGGCCTGGCGGCTGCACAGCGCGAAACAGTCCAACATGAACGCCTACATCCACGAGAGCATCGCCGGCGTCAAGATCACCCAGAGCTTCGTCCGGGAGGACGTGAACAGGGGCATCTTCGCGAAGGTCACGGACAGCGTCAGGCAGGCGTGGCTTAAGGCCTGCTCGATCCAGTTCTTCATGTGGCCGTCCGCCATGAACATCTCCGTCTGGACGACGTGCCTGCTGTACATTTTGGGGGTCAACTGGCTTTTCGACGGAAAAAACGGGGGCGCCGGCGTCACCGTGGGCGTGCTCGTGGCCTTCGGCGGCTATATAGGCAGGTTCTGGGACCCGATCAACAACATCGCCAACTTCTACAACAGCATCGTCGTGAACATGACCTACATGGAGCGCATCTTCGAGGCCATCGACGAGCCGGTGATCGTGCGCGACGTCGAAAACGCCGTTCCCATGCCCATGATCACCGGCGCGGTCAAATTCGAGAACGTCACGTTCAGCTACGACAAGGGCTTCCCCGTCCTGAACGGCGTCTCCTTCGAATGCAGGCCCGGCGACGCCATCGCGCTCGTCGGCCCGACCGGCGCGGGCAAGACCACCGTCGTCAACCTGATAAGCCGCTTTTACGACGTGGATTCCGGCAAGATCACCGTGGACGGCACCGACATCCACGGCGTCACGCTGAAATCCCTGCGCTCCCAGATGGGCATCATGCTCCAGGACAGCTTCATCTTCGCGGGCACGATATACGACAACATCCGCTACTCGAAGCTCGACGCCACCGACGAAGAGATCGAGGCGGCGGCCAGAGCCGTCAAGGCGCACGACTTCATCACGGAGATGGAAAACGGCTACAGGACGGAGGTCAACGAGCGCGGCTCCAGGCTCTCCGTCGGGCAGAGGCAGCTCATCTCCTTCGCCAGGGCCTTGCTGGCCGA
>WQUN01000111.1 GCA_009782085.1 Bacillota bacterium | reverse complement strand
TACAATACCCCTCGGGTGTCACCCTGAGCGTAAGCGAAGGGTCTTAAGATTCTTCGCTTGCGCTCAGAATGACATGCTGTACATTGTGGAATGACGTCCATCCCGCACTGATCAAATCAATTTCCTCTCGACCGCGGCGCGGACGACGTCAAACGTGTTTTTCGCGTCCAGCTTCCGCAGGATGCTCTTGTAGACCATCCTCACGGTGTTGACGGATATTCCCAGCTTTTCGGCGATTTCGGAGTGCGACAGCCCGTCGTACAAATCCCGCAGGACTTCCGTCTCCCGGCCGGACAGCGTCACCTCGCCGCCGATCTCGTTTTCCTTCTCATAGTCCGAAACGACCGCCGCCTGATACTTGGCGTAGAGCGCGGCCCTTTTGTTCACAGACATCAACCACTGCTTCGGGACCTTGCACGCGGAACTCCGGAGCGCGGCCAGCGTCATCGTTCGCATGTCCTTCCCCAGCTCTATGAACGGCATAACTATCCCGTTCGGCGCCGCGTTTTCATAAGCCGCCTGAAACGCGGCGAAAGCCCCCGCCCTGTCCTTCATACGGTAGCGGACGCAGGCCTCCAAGGCCAGCATCTCCACCCGCCCGAATAAAATGGATTCCCTCTGCTTCATCTCCTCGATATAGGCCAGAAGCGGCGGGAAATTCTTCACCATATAATGGTACCGCGCCTTCATCTGGTTCCCGAAGTTCTCCATAAAGTACGCGTGTCTGTAAGGAGCGAACCCCTCTTTCAGCCAGCCGGGGATCATTTCCGGCTGCCTGAGGATGTAGCCGTACCAGCCGTTGACTATGTCGTTCGAAATAAACCGGGCGTTATAGGTCTTTTCGTTGACCAGGCCGCCGATTTCGCCGAGCGCCTTCTCCGCCGTCTCCCGGTCCCCCTGGAGGGCGGCTATTCGCATCGTGTAGAACAGCGCCCTGTGCACCAGGTCGTGCTGCCCGTACGCCCCCGCGCGCTCCGCCGCCTGGATCAGGAAGGGCTTCGCGGCCTGGACGTCGCCCTGATAAAACAGCAGCTCCCCGCGGCACAATTCCACATATCCCTCCCAGACGCCAGTGAGGCAGGCGGAAATATGCCGGAATGAACGGGCGGAGGCTTCGATAAATTCCTCCGGAGCGCCCTTTTTGGCGGAACCGGCCAGGCTTATCCACGCGCCGCAATGTATGCGGAAAATGTCCGCCAGCTCCAGCGGGGCTCTTTTGAAGCACTCGTGCATTTTGACGTAATGGACGTCAAAGTCGTAGCGGTCGTCCACGGTGCACATGAAGGAGCGGGCGATCCCGGTGAAGAAATATATCATGCCCAGGTTGTGGTTCCGGAGGACGCTGTCCTCGGGCAGTTTCAGGAACCGCTTCTCATAGCTTGCGGTCAGCTCGAAAAATTCCTTCATGCGTCCCGAAGTGAGCACGATGAACGCGTGCGTCCCGGCGAAGAGGTCGAAGGCGTCGAACGCCTCTTCCGACGCCCGCTCGAAAATCTGCGCTGCGTGGGCTGAAAGGGCCGGCGACATGAACGATTTCAGCAATATGACGGATATGGTCCCGTAGTCGCCGATTCTTTCATAATAATCCAGCGCGTCCATCGTAAAGCCGTTCGCTTTGCACCACGACGCGGCCGTCCGGTAAGTTTCCGCCTTTTCCTCCTCCGTCAGCAAATGTTGTTTGGTGCGCAGGAAGTCCAGAAAAAGGTGGTGTATAAGGTAGGCGTCTATATTGATGTCGTAGCGGATATAAGCGCTCTGCTCCCGGAATTCGGCCAGCAAAGCCTCGCCCCCGTCCGCCAGCGCTTCTATCAGCTCGGCGGACAGGTGCTCGATAAGCGACAGGCGCACCAGAAACCTTTTCAGCTCTTCGGAGACCGCGTTATAAACTTCCGATTCCATCATCTCGAAGATGTTCTTCTTGAACGCTTTGCCGACATAGCCCGAATAGCCCGGCGATTTTTTCAGCGCGCGTGCCAGGAGGCTGACGGAGAACGCCCAGCCCTTCGTGTCCTGGAAGATCCTGTGCACGAACGACGAATCCGGGGCCAGCCCCTGGAGCCTCAGATACTCCGCGAGCTCGCTTTCGGTGAAATTCAAGTCCTCCTCTTCTATTATAAACACGTCGTCTCTAGCTTGTAAGCCCGCTATATTTATCTGCGGAAACTCCCGGCAGATCAGGAAAACGCAGCGCCAGTCCGGCGATCTTTGCGTAACCGCCCCGCCAAAGCCGATTATCGCGGGGTTTTTTATCAAATGAAAGTCGTCCAGCACTATCATTATTCTCCTGTTTCGGTAGCCCGGCAGGAAAGATTCGCACAAACTCATGTAGCGGTTCACCTTGTCCGGGGTATCGGGGAAACCGATGCTTCTCATCTCGTCAGCCGACGACTTGTCTATCTGCTCCACGGCGTAGGCGTAACTTTCCCAGAACCTGGAGGGCTTGTTGTCATACTCCGACAACTGTATCCACAGCACGGCCTCGTTGTTTTCCCTGATAAAGTCATAGACCGCGCGCGTCTTGCCGTAGCCCGCCCCGGCGCAGACAATGGCCAGGGGCTTCCTGGCCGCCTTGGCCAGAAGCGCGTTCAGGCGCTTGCGGACCATGTGCCCGGAGTCGTTCCGGTCTTCGTTGATTTTGGCTTTCGTATCCTTATCGCGCATATAGAGGCTCCTTGTGTTTGGCATCCTGTTTAGTATGCTCCGATTTTTCTTACTTAATATAACTTAACGTACCGTGGTGTATTTTGTGAAACGGCGCGCGATATTTTGCGCGTGCTCCGTGGTGTGTTTTGTGAAACGAAAAAGTGCGGGGCGTGAGAATAGCAATAGCACCTGTGTTCCTGTACAATAAAGCAGGTCACGAGACATAGTATTAACCTTATGAGGGGGTATTGCATGGGAGACTTTGAAAAGATGACGATCAAAAAATTCTCGCACATGACCGGCGTAAGCCAGTACACGCTGCGTTACTATGACAGGATTGGCCTTTTCTCGCCCGCGGACAGAGGGGACAACCAATATCGGTATTATCTCCCTCATCAGATAATCACTCTTAACTTTGTCAAAACCTTGGTGGACCTGGGGGTGCCCCTGGCGAAGATCAAGCAGCTGAGCGATCACAGGACGCCCGGGGACGTGCAGGCCGTGCTCCGCGAAAGGATCCGGGAGCTGGACGAGGAACTGTTCAGGATCCAAAACTCGTACCAGGTCATCAACGAGCGCCTTCAGATCATGCAGGAAGGGATATTCGCGAACTTCGACGAGATATCGGTTCATAACAAGCCGACGAAGCCGATCATACTGGGCCCCGAGATAAACTGGTCGGAAACGGCGACTTTCTACGAGCCGTTCAGGATTTTCAAGGATCACGCCACAAAGAACGGGGTCAACCTCAATTACACCATAGGCGGATTTTACAAAAACTTCAATACTTTTCTGAGAAACCCCGGGCAGCCCACCAGATTCTACTCCACGTGCCCGCGGGGCGGCTCGAAGATTTCGGCCGGCAATTATCTGACCGCGTTCCACAAGGGCTATTACTGTGAAATGGGCGACACGCCGGAGAGAATGTCCGCTTACGCGTCCGATTCCGGCCTGGAGCTGAGCGGCCCGGTGTACATCATATACCCGCTGGACGAGATCTGCGTCGGAAACAGGAAAGACTATGTTTGCGAGACATTTGTCCTGGCGAAATGACAGGGCGAATTGACAGGGCGACATGCCGCTGCATACTGTATAACCAAAGCCGACCGTTCACCGTTATCACATGCAAATATTTCCGTAGGGAATGGTCTTGACCATTCCCGGGATCGAGAGCGTAAAGGGTGCGGAGGGTGCGGAGAGCGCGGAGGGTGCGGAACGGTCAAGACCGTTCCCTACAGATACCATGAAAATGTTTCCTTAGGGGCGAACTGTGTTCGCCCTTTAATTTTTACCATATACGGAAATTTCGTGGCAAAACCGGAATGACAGAAATCAGGTCAGTCTAATTTATGGAGAAATGCACAAACCACATGTAGGGCAGGGGCTCTGCTCCTGCCGCTTTTGATCTATACCGGAGTGCGAAAACATTTACCGACGACGTGTACAGAGGAGGTTAATGTTTTCGCACTCCGGTATATTTCCGCCGATACTCATACGATACTCATATAAGAGGTTAATGTTTTCGCAATCCGGCCCACGACAAACGCATGAAAGTATTTCTGCATAAAATTAGAGTTCCTTTTGTTGTAGGGGGCGCCGACCCCGGCGCGCCGTTCCACTCAATCGGCACTATTTGCAATGAATATTGTTGCAAGCTCGGCGCGCCGGGGTCGGCGCGCCCTACATTCTTTGTGCAATTTGTATGTTCATGCGTTTGTCGTGTAATCCGGCCGAAATGCTGTTGACGCGGCCGCGCCCGTCCATTAAAATGTAGGAATAATAACCGGGATTCGCAGCCAACGCCCATTGCCCCATGAGAGGAGAATCGGTTGATTTTATGTTCAAACCCGAAAAATTTTACGAGGACCCCGCGGTCACCGGCGTCAACAGGCTCGCGCCGAGGGCCTACTACATCCCGTTCGCCAAGGACGCCCCGCGGGGCGACGCGCGCCTTTACAACCTGCGGCGCGGCCTCTCCCCGTTCTATGAGACGCTCGACGGCGGCTGGAAATTCGCCTTTCTGGAGCGCCCGGAAGACGCGCCGGAGGGCTTTTTCGCCGGTGATTTCCCTGCCGAAGGCTTCGACGACGTCCGCGTGCCGCATTGCTGGCAGATGGACGGCTACGACAGATGCCATTACACGAACGTGGCCTACCCGTTCCCCTGCGACCCGCCCTACGTGCCGGCGGAAAACCCGACCGGGCTGTACTTCAGGGACTTTGATTTGCCCGAGGACTGGCGCGGCAAGAGGAAGCACATCGTCTTCGAGGGGGTGAATTCCTGCCTGTACTTGTGGATAAACGGCCGTTTCGCCGGTTTCAGCAAGGGCAGCAGGTTCCCGGCGGAGTTCGACATAACGGACCTTGTCCGCGACAGGAACAACAGGCTCGCGGCAATGGTGCTAAAGCACTGCGACGGCTCCTACCTGGAGGATCAGGACTGCTGGCGCTTTTCCGGGATTTTCAGGGACGTGTACCTGCTGGCCAGGGAAGAGAGCCGCGTGACGGACGTGTTCGTCAGGCAGAACGTCGGCGGGCCCGGCGCGGAGCTCAGCGTGGAGCTGTCCGGGACGCCGGGCGCGCGGGCGTCGGTGAGCCTCATTTTGCCGGAGTATTCCGGGAGCGCGGGTGAAGCCGCGGAGGCCGGATCCGCCGTCCTGGACGGCGAGGGCAAGGCGTCCGTCAGCATTGCCGTCGGCAGCCCCAGGCTCTGGAGCGCGGAGACGCCGGAGCTGTACACTGTAAAGGTGGAATGCGGCGAGGAAGTCCTCCTGTTCGACACGGGCATCCGTAAAATCGCCGTCGGAGAGGACGGCGCCCTGACAATAAACGGCAGATCCGTCAAGATAAAAGGCGTGAACCGCCACGATTTCGACCGGCGCTACGGCCACGCCGTGCCGCTCTCGGCCATGAAGGCGGACCTCTTTGCCATGAAAAGGCACAATATCAACGCGATCCGGACTTCTCACTATATAAACGACCCGCGCTTTCTCATGCTGTGCTCGTATTACGGCTTTTACGTCATAGGGGAGACGGATCTGGAAAGCCACGGGATGCAGCCGCGCTCCGGGCTCTCGGACGACCCCGCCTGGGAGGCCGCCTATGTTGACCGCATGGCGCGCATGGTGGAGCGGGACAAGAACCACGCGGCCGTTTTCATGTGGTCGCTCGGCAACGAATCCGGCTACGGCCGTAACCACCTCAAAATGGCCGAATACGCCCACGGGCGGGACACGCGGCTTGTGCACTACGAGAGCGTGTGGGATGACAGGGATGTCCCGACGGACTGCCTGGACGTGACGAGCACCATGTATCCGACTGTCGAGAACCTGAAAAAATACGGGGACGACCCGGCCAACGCCAAGCCGATGATCATGTGCGAGTATTCCCACGCGATGGGCAACGGCCCGGGCTGCCTGAAGGACTACTGGGACGTGATCGAGGCGTCGCCGAAGCTGATCGGCGGCTGCGTCTGGGAATGGTGGAACCACGGGATCGCCGCCAGGCGCGATTTGGACGGCGGCCTGACGTTTCCCGTCCGTGCCTTTGACAAGGCGCTGGCAATGCGGGGCGTCGATCCGAAAAGCGTGAAGAACGCCGTGGATTTCACGGCCTACGGCGGGGACTTCGGCGACATGCCAAACGACGGGAACTTCTGCCTGGACGGCCTCGTCGCGCCCGACGGGACGCCCATGCCGGGGCTTCTGGAGCTTAAGAGCGTCTACGCGAACGTAAGGGCGGAAGCCGTGGATCTGGCGGCCGGGAAGATACGTATCACGAACAAGTTCGATTTCACGGACATGTCCGGGCTGTACCTGGTCTGGAACGTGGAGGCCGACGGGAAGACCGTCGCCCAGGGGCAGGTATATGACCTGAATATCGGGCCTCACGAGAGCCGGGAGCTAACGCTGCCTTTCCCCGCGCGCGTTGCGGGGCTCGCCGGCCCCGGCGCGACGTATCCCGGCGCCCCCGGCCTCATCGGCGGGCAGCCCGCGCAGCGGACTGCCGGCCCGGGCGCGCCGTTTAAAAAATATACGAGCGAAGCCCACCTGAACCTGTCCTTCCGCCTGAAAAACGCGGCGGAATGGGCCGACAGCGGCTGGGAACTGGCGAACAGGCAGCTCGATTTCCCGCTCCGCGAAGCCGCGCCGACGCCGACGCCGCGGGCCTGGGGCGGCCTGCGCGCCTCGGTGGACGGGGAGCGCGTGGACATCCGCGGAAGCCGTTTCCGTCACGTTTTCGACCTCGGCAAGGGCGCGTTCACTAAAATATCCTTAAACGGCGCGGACATGATATGCGCACCGGTTGAGTTCGACGTCTGGCGCGCGCCGACCGACAACGACAACGTCAAACGGTTCTGGTACGAGTGGGGCCTGGACCGGGTTTCCGCCAAAATATACAAGGCGGAGCTGGCGGGCGTTTCCGGCGAGACCTGCGAGATACGCGTGGAATATTCGCTGGGCGGGTACACGCAGACGCCCGTGCTTAACGGCGTGGCCGTCTGGCGCGTGGACGCCGCCGGGCGGATAACCTGCCGCACGGACGTGCGCGTCACGGAGCGCCCGGCGGAAATGGGCTGGTGGGAAGATGACAAAGGTCAGCTCTATCTGCCCCGGTTCGGCCTCAGGCTCGTCATGCCGGACGCGGAGGAGGTCTCATACTACGGCTGGGGGCCGAACGAGTCCTATACCGACAAGCGCCGGAGCTCGCGAAGGGGCCTGTTTAAGACCACGGTGGACGGCATGTTCGTGGATTATTTCAGGCCACAGGAAAACGGGGCCCGCTACGGCGTCACGCGGGCCTGCCTGACCGACGCGAGGGGCGCGGGGCTGGCGTTCACGGGGGCACGGCCGTTTTCCTTCAACGCGTCCCATTACGACAGCCGCGAAATGACAAAAGCGAGGCACCCCTACGAGCTTAAAAAACACGCGGAAACGATAGTCAACATCGACTACAAAAACAGCGGCGTCGGCTCCAACTCCTGCGGCCCGGTGCTGCTGAAGCCGTATCGCCTGGACGAGAGGGAATTCACGTTCGGGGTGGAGATAACGCCGGTTTTCCTGGAGGATTGGGGAATCTGAGTCATTGTTCATATATAATCATTCATATCGAAAGGATGCGATGCGCATGTCAACCGGACTTTCCGCCGACAGGTTCAAGCCGGATTTCGGCGAGATGCTGAAGGTGCTGAGAAAGGAAAAGCCCTCCCGCCCGGTGTTGTTCGAGCTGTTCATGAACGGGCCGGTCTACGAGCTGATGACCGGCCGCAAGGCTCCCGCCGGGGATCTGGAGTTCCTTAAAATGTCCGTGGACGCCTTCCGCGCCGGCGGGTACGACTATACCAGCGTCCACGCCCCCGGTTTCGGCTTCCGCGCCTCGGCGCGGCGCAATCTCAAGACGGTCACGCTGAACGAGGGCTTCGTCATCACCGGCTGGGAGAGCTTTGAGAAATACGAATGGGACGACCCCGACGCCGCCGGCTACGACATGCTGGACAAACTGGCCGAATATATGCCGGACGGCATGAAGCTGATGATCATGGGCCCAGGCGGCGTCCTGGAGAACGTGATCACCTTGATGGGCTACGACAACCTCTGCTACGCCCTATACGAGGAGCCGGAGCTTGTCCGGGCGGTGGCCGACGGGGTCGGCTCGCGCCTGCTGCGCTACTACGAGAACGCCGCGGAGCGCGATTCCGTCGGCATGGTCATGTCCAACGACGACTGGGGCTTCAAGACGCAGACCTTCCTGTCCGTCAGGCACATGCGCGAGTACATTTTCCCCTGGCACAAAAAGATCTGCCAGGCGGCGCACAAGGCCGGAAAGCCGGTGGTGCTGCACTCCTGCGGCTACGCCGGGGAGGTGTTCGAGGACATCATAGAGGACATGGGCTATGACGGAAAGCACTCTTACGAGGACATCATCATGCCCGTGGAGGAGTGCTACGACCGCTGGGGCGGCAGGATAGCGCTGATGGGCGGCATCGACGTGGACTTCCTGATCCGCTCGGACGTCGCCGAAATCAAGAAGCGCTGCCGGGCCATGCTCGACCGCGCGGAGGCGAAAGGCGCCTACGCTTTAGGCTCGGGCAACAGCATCCCGGAGTATATACCGTATGAGAAGTATCTGGCGATGCTGGAGTGCGCGTGGGAGAGAAGGTAGAGAGAAGGTAGAGGCGGCTTTCTGTTCGCTCCGGTTCTCATTCTGTATAAAAACTTCCCGCCGCTTGTTTCAGCGGCGGGAAGTTTTGTAATTTTACGCTGTAACCGTAACCGCAAACACTATCTTCCGCCCTCCGGGCGCGGTGATCGTAATGACCGCGATGCCCGCCTTAAGCGGGATCAGAGCGCCGTTTTGGCTTACGTCGCATACAGCCGCATTGGAAGTCGCGAACGCGGGTTTTCCGCTGCCGTCCCACGTATACGGGATTTGTTGCGGCTTCGCGATCTTGGCCAGCATGGACTTCACCGCGCAGATGAGCTTTGCCGGCGTCAGGCCGTTTATCGCCGCCTGCAGGCTGAGGATCGCCTGATCCGCGTTTTCCTGCGCGGGGCCTTGATTGTTTACGACGTCGTATCCGGTTTGCATCGCCGCGTATAGCGCGTCGACGCTGGCCTGTGTGTAATCGACGCTGTTTGCGTAATCGCCTTCGGCCGTTTTGAGAAGCGCTTCAAGCGCCGACAGGTCGACGCCGGCGTTCCCCGGGGCCCTGACCTGCATCAGTTCGTTAAAGCCGTGGGCGCACAGCACCAGCTTGCCGTCCTGATAGAGAACGCCCTGAGTGTCGAGGTAATTTATGACCTTTACCCCGTCGACCATCAGCACGATCCTGACGCCGCCCTCGTCGGCGTATGTCCCGAAGGCGTAATCGTGCCACGCGTCCGGCGTAATGTTAAAGTCGGCGTTCGGGACGGTGTCGATTATCCAGCGGCCCGATCCGTCGTACACCTGGAGTTCCAGCGCGTTATTGTTTGTAATCGGGTTTATGATAACGCAGTAGCCGCCGGCCTGCCAGAAAATCCGGCTCGGATCGTCCTGGACGCTCATGACAAAGTATCCGTCGGTGCTCTTCAGTTTCATGCCGAACGAGTACAGCGGGCCCATTTTGACGTCTCCCAAATACCCCAGCCTGGAATCCGCCCAGTCGGGTTTAGGGACCATAGTTATCGTCCCGCTGCCGAAGGTCACCTCGGCTGGGTCTTCGGGGTTCACCGGGCCGGGGTTGTGTATCTCGGCCCACATATCAGGGGTATAGTCGGTGATGGGGATGATCCCTACGACGACGTTTTTCCTGAGTACGTTCAGCCCGTTTATCAGGCTTTTGGCCGCCAGATCCATGAGCGCCTGAGCCTTAATGGCGCCGCGGTCCGATATGGCCCGGTCGATCAGGGCCTGAAGCTGCGCCGCCGTGCCGGGCTGATAATCGCCGGGTTCATTCCCCTCGGTCATATTGGCCAAAAACGCCTCGGCGTAAGCAATCTTCGCGTCAAGGGCCGTCGTGTCCACCGAGCCGGATTCCATCTCCTCCTGCGTCATCGTGGTGAACGAGTAAACCGGCGACATGGCCGTATCGCCCGCCAGCGATTTCGCCATCGGAAGCGCTTCGACCCGCCAGTAATACGTCTGCCCGATGCCGGTCAGGGAGGTTATAACGCACGAGGACGTATCTGTGTCAACCGTCAGCGGCGCGCCGGAAAAGTCCGGTCTGTCCGAAACTGTGACCTCATAGCGCCCCGCCCCGAGGACGTCCGTCCATTTGAGCGTGATTTTGTCGAAGCTCTCCTGCCCGCTGCCTCCGTCAGCCGGATAGACGGCCTCCGGCGCCTCTGAGATGCCAATGCCCGCGTATTTTGCGGCCTGTTTGTCCGCTCCCGCCCAGGAACCGGCGGGGATCAGCCCCATTTTATCAAACGGCAGGTCTTGAAAGTCCGACAAATACTGATTCGAGGGGTCGAAAACAGCGGCGTCCGCGGTAAGGTTCAGGTCGGCGGCCTGATAGTCGACAAATCCCGGGTCCGCGTCGGTCTTGAAGTTCTTGTCAAACCCTAGGACAGTGCCCGCGCAAGGCGGCATGATAAAATCGCCGTGGCGGTAGGAGACGTTGTCCGTGATATAGCTGCCTATCGGCGCGCGGAGCCAGTCCTCCTCGGGCGTCCTCCCCGAAGCGCCGTAGTTCGTGGCCGCCTCCCAGGCCTCCAGCCTCTCTATATATTCCTTCCACATCGGATACCTCTCGGAGTACGGGCCGCCGGTCATGTCCACGACGCCTGACAAATACTTGCGCAGAAGCGAGTTGGACGCGGTTATCTCGTTTATCCACGAGTAGTTGCCGGCTGCGAAATAGTTCTCCGAGTTGGTTATCGCGTTCGACTGGTCGTTGTCCCGCCCGGCGACGATGTTGTTCACGATCATGTTGTTTCTCCCGCCGTGGCTGTATATACCGGTGGAGAGTTTGTTCAGTATGTTGCCGTAGGCGATGAAGCCGGAGCCGAAGGCGTCGTAATAGATGCCGTTGCCCATCTTGGAGGTCACCGACATGTCGTGTATGTAGTTATACCTGTCGATCTGCAGCGGCGAGTCTATGCCGCCGGTGTAGATGGCGCCCATGTCCGCGACTTCATAGGGCGAGCCCTGTATCTCGTTGTACTCTATGATCGACTCGTTCCCGGTGGGGCGGACGGCCATTCCGGCGAATTTCTGGAACAGGTTGTGCGAGACGATGTCCCCCATGTTCCCGCCCATATAGCCGGCTTCCTGCGACGAGTTTCCCTGCCTTGTAATAATGTTGTTCTGCACGAAGTTGCGGGACGGTATGAGCAGGTTGTCCTTGTCGTCGTTGCCCTCGACGCGCACGCCCGTCTTGTCGACGTTATAAATAAGCGAGGACGTGACGCCCGAATACGAGCATCTGTTGAAATACGCCCCTTCGGCACCCATCAGCGATATGTCGCAGTTCTGTATGACGACGTTTTCGCTGTTGCTCACAACGAAGCCCGCCCCGGAATTCGCGGTGAGCCTGAGGCCGTCGAAATACACGTGCCGCGCGCTGTCGACGTTGACCAGGTTCATACCTTTGGTCGACACATACACAGACGCGGCGCTGAAATTATCGTAAGGATAGATATACAGCTTGCCGTCGCTGCGGTCGAGATACCATTCGCCGGGTACGTCCAGTTCCTCGAAGACGTTGAAGAAGTAATAGGAATTTCCCGCTCCGGTCCGCGCGCCCCATCCCGCCGTGTCATAGGTCCTGACCGAACCGGCGCCGGCGTTGACGGACCTTACCTTATAGGCGGCGGGAACCCACGGAAAGCACATCGTGCCGTAGATATAGATGTCGCTCGTATCCTTCCATGCGAGCGGGCGGCTGTCCAAAAGCGTGAATTCAAAGCCCCTGCCGTCGTCGGCCTCCGGCGTCCCGGTTTTCCCGCCCTCGATTTTCGTGATCGGGCCCGGGTCTATGACCGGCCCGACCGGTATCGTATCGTAATTCGGATACCTCGACAGCGTCATCTCGGAATCGTTCCAGAAAATTTTGGTTTCAATGCCCGTCGCGTCGACTCCGTGCAATATTTCGTTATAATTGTTGGGCGCGGGCGGAGTGACAATGTCCTGAGACTGCCCACGGGAGATCGAAATATCGTCCACATAGAGTATGGAATTGCCGGCGGAAGACTTCGCCTGAAAGTATATGAAGGACAACGCGTTGAACAGCGCGTTTTTGTCCGTCGCGTACACGGTATGGTCATAGCCGATCTTAACGCTGCCGGAAACCCCGTCCTTTGTCACCTCCGCCCGGATCGTCCCCGTGGAAAAATCTATCGTCTCTTTGACGTTCAGCCAGGCGTTCCCGCGGGGAT
>WQUN01000110.1 GCA_009782085.1 Bacillota bacterium | reverse complement strand
AATCTCGATTAAAATCTTCACAGTCTGTCGCCGAGAACGCCGTTGAAGCGTTCGGCGTTTCGGCTCCGCCTGTGAAGTTTTAATCTGAGATTCGTATTACCCGTGCAAAACAAAAAACGCGCGCAAGGCCAGCGCTCAATCTGCAAGAAAATGAGCCGCTCCGGGCTAACTGACACCGAGCCTGTTTTAAGACATAGCGTCACGGCTATGTTTAAGCCAGGCTTAGAATCAGTTTGCCGTATTCTCCCTTACACGCGCCGAAAGGCCGCAGGTCTGCGATTTTTGATTTTGATTGCCCCCGGCTTGTAACACGGGGGAGACTGTGGTATAATGTCTCCGTCGTGGCGCCGGGATTCCGGTTGTGTAAGGTGGTTTCCGCACCTTGTGCAGGGCCGGAGGTGTTGCTGCACTTCCGGTCTGCCGCGATTTTTTATGTATTCGGGTCGATCCCCGGCTACAAAAACAGTATACAGCGCCGGCGCGGGCTTGTCAAGAGCCTGACGCGGCCCGGGCGCGGCAAATCTTCGTGGTATATCGTAGGGGACGCCCCCTAGGGCGTCCCGTTACCTGAATCTGCCGTCTGCCGACAAATGCGGGACGCCGAGGGCGGCGTCCCCTACAGTATTATGTTCATTATTATACGATACTTGCGGGCGGAAACATCTGCCGTGTCATTCTGAGCGAAGCGAAGAATCTTAGACCCTTCGCTTCGCTCAGGGTGACAGCGCGCCAAAGCTATTTGTTCGCAGGCAGAATTGCGCAAACCTTTAGGGCGCTTCGCTCAGGGCGACAGCGCGGCAAAGCTATTTGTTCGCAGGCAGAATTGCGCAAACCTTTAGGGGACGCTATACCGGAGTGCGAAAACATTAGCCTCCTCTGTCACGTCGTTGGCAAATGTTTTCTGCATCCGGTATAACAAGGCGGCCCGAAATTTCCCAGAGGTGCTCCATGCTCTTTAACTCCTTCGTCTACCTGGTTTTTTTCACGGCAGTCGTCCTGCTTTTCTATATCTTGCCCCACAAATCCCGCTGGGTCATGCTTTTGCTGGCGTCCGCCGCGTTCTACATGGCCTGGGTTCCCGAGCTGATCTTGCTCCTCCTGGCCGTGGCCTTCGTCAACTGGGCCTGCGCGGAGCTTATTTCGCGCTCGGGAGGCCGAAGGCTCAGGAAGATTTGGCTGATTGCCGATTTGGCGCTGAGCTTTGGCGCGCTGTTCGTCTTCAAGTATCTGGGGTTTATCGGCCGCAGCCTGGCGGCGTTCTTCGGCTTTTTCGGCCAAAACTTCCCGGCGGGGCATGTAAGCCTTATTCTGCCGATGGGCATATCCTTCTACACGTTCCACAGCGTCGGCTACGCCATAGACATGTACCGCGGCAGCTACCCGCGCGAGCGCAATTTCCTCAAATTCGCGCTGTTCGTCACCTTCTTCCCGCAGCTCGTGGCCGGGCCGATCGGCCGGGCGGACAAGCTCCTGCCGTCCTTGCTGGAGAGGAAGGATTTCAGGCCCGAAAACATCTCCGCCGGCGTCAAGCAGATGCTCCTCGGCTATTTCAAGAAAGTCCTCGTGGCCGACCGCCTCGCGCTCGCGGTGAACACGGTCTACAAAGCCCCGCAGTACCACCTGGGCCTGCAATCCGTAATAGCGACCGTCTTTTTCGCCGTCCAGATATACTGTGATTTCAGCGGCTACACGGACATCGCCATCGGCTGCGCGAGGTGCATGGGCGTAGACCTCATGAAGAATTTCAACCAGCCCTACCTCTCCGGGAGCGTGCGCGAGTTCTGGCGCAGGTGGCACATCTCGCTGTCCGCGTGGTTCCGGGACTACCTGTATATACCGATGGGCGGCAGCCGCGTTTCCAAGCCTCGCCGGGCGTTCAACGTCATGGTCACGTTTTTGGTGAGCGGGCTCTGGCACGGCGCGGACTGGACGTTCGTCATCTGGGGCGGCCTGCACGGGCTGTTCCAGAATGCCGAGACGTGGCTGGAAGAGCGCGTGAGGCCGTGGCGGACGCGGGTAATCAGGGCTTTGAGATACCCTCTCACCTTCGCGGCGGTCTGCTTCGCGTGGATATTCTTCCGCGCGGACACGCTGAGCGACGCCTTCCGGATGATCGGCGGCCTTTTCGACGGCGCGGGGCGGTGGGGGGACCGGCAGTTTGTCTACGCGGCGCTGACTGGTATGGGCGTGAGCCTGCTGGACCTTTTAATCGACGCCGGGCTGGTGCTTTTGGTGTTCGGCATGGAGCTGATCGGGCGGGACAAAAGCGTATACGAGAACATGGAACGCCGGGGCGCGCTCGCGCGGGGGGCGTTCTATTTCGCGGCCGCCGCGCTGATCTGCTGCTTCGGGGTGTTCGAACACGGCGGGATGTTCATTTATTTTCAGTTCTGAGGCGGTGTTTATTCATGGAGGGTGTTGTTTCCGTCGCAGGGGCCGTCAAAGCCGAAATAACCGTTCATCCAAAAAATAAGCCTAAATCTGTCACCCTGAGCGAAGCGAAGGGTCTGAAGATTCTTCGCTTCGCTCAGAAAGACACCGGTTCATATGTTACGTTGAACAGCCGTAAAACTAAAAAGTCCGGCCCAGGATTGGCTAAAATCCTGAGCTTCGCGCTTTTCGCCGCCCTTCTGGCGGCCTTCCTGGCGTTTATCGGCGGGCGCGGCGAGTACGCCGCCTCCCTGAACAAGGTCAACGCCTGGAACAAACAGCGCTTCGACGACTTTTACGCCTTGCCGCCCGACAGCCTCGACCTGGTCTTCATCGGCTCGTCCCACTCCTACTGCACCTTCGACCCGCTGCTGATCGACGGGGCTTTGGGCACGTTCAGCTTTCAGATGGGGATGCCGCTGCAGTTCCCGGACGCCACCTACTACACCCTGCGGGAGATACTGAACCGTCAGCGCCCGGATACGGTGGTCATGGAGCTCTACTGGGGCGTCATGTCCGCGGACTTCGACATGAAGCAGGCGGACACGCTGTTTCAGGTCATGCGGAACGACGCCTTGAAAGAGGACTATTTCAAAAACGTGTTCCCGGCGGGGAGTAAGATCATGTACCGCCTGCCGTTCGCGCGCTTTCAGCAGGAACTTCTCGGCTACTGGAACGCGAAACTGACGGGCTGCGCGGAGCGGACGTTCGACGTCTCGAAGCCGGGCGAGGCCCAGGCGGGCACGGAGTATTACAGCGACCGGGGCTTCATGCACTGCGACTACGTGATAACCCCCGGCAAGCGCTCATGGGCCAACCAGTTCAACGGCTTCGACGGGGCGAAGTGGACGTTTTCGGAAACGCAGAAGAAGTATATCGGGAAGATCGCTGAACTTTGCGAAAGCGAGAACATGCGGCTGCTGTTTGTGACCGCGCCGGTCGCGAACGCTTCCATGGAGATAATAAAGAACTACTCCGCCGTGCACGAGCGCGTGGCCGGCTTCGCGCAAAGCCTCGGCGTCCCTTACCTGGACTTCAACGCCGTAAACCAAAAGGAGCGCCTTTTTACGGACGAGAATTTCCGCGACGACGCGCACCTGAACTACAGCGGCGCGGTGATCGCCTGCGGATATATGGAGGGGTGGATAAAGGAATGGACAAAGAAACAGACAACGGAACCGGCAACGGAATGAAACCGATAGACCATCTTACCCGGTATTACACGGAAAGCGACGAGGATGCCCGCCTGACCTCCAGGCGCGGGCGGGTGGAGTTTCTGACCACCATGCGTTACATCGGAAAGTATCTGGAAAAAGGCATGAAGGTGCTCGAGATCGGCGCGGCCACGGGCCGCTACTCCCACGCCCTGGCGAGAGAGGGTTACGAGGTCGCGGCCGTGGAGCTCGTCCGGCACAACCTCGACATTTTGATCGCCAAAACGGAGCCGGGCGAGAAGATCACGGCGACGGAGGGCGACGCGACGGACCTGTCGTTTTTTCCGGACGGGGCGTTTGACATGACCTTGCTGCTGGGGCCGATGTATCACCTCTACACCGCGGCCGACCAGAAACAGGCGCTGTCGGAGGCCCTTCGCGTGACCAAAAAGGGCGGGACGCTTTGCGTCGCCTATTGCGTCGTAGACGCCCCGATCGTCCAGCACGGCTTTAAGGCGGGGCATATGCTGGAGTTTATAGAGAGCGGGGTCGTGGACAAGGACACTTTCAGGCAGGCGATGATACCGGAGGAATTGTTCCAGTGCTGCCGGAAGGAGGACGTGGACGCGCTTATGGAAGGCCTGCCCGCCAAGCGCCTGCATTACGCGGCGACCGACCTGTTCACGCATTACATTTCGGAGGCCGTGGACGCGATGGACGACGAAACGTTCGACCTTTATATGAAGTACCACTTCTTCCTCTGCGAACGCCCGGACATGCTGGGCGTGACTAACCACAGCCTGGACGTGCTGAGGAAGCTGTGATATTTTAATATGGAACATAAAATATATGGGGGGCTGACAATCCATGAAACCCGGAAGGAACGATCCGTGCCCGTGCGGAAGCGGAAAGAAGTACAAGAGATGCTGTTACCTGAAAAACAAAAACGCGGCCGGCGGGAACGGCGGGCAGCCCGAGGACGGCCGGGAACCGCTGGACAGGGCAGAGGACGGGGCAGACGGCATTTCCGAGGAGCAGGATTCATGGCTAAGATTGATCTTGAATTTAAGAAAGATCAGTTTGGACAGAATGCCGCACATAAAAGCGTATTACAGGATACGCAAAATGCACGAGGAAGTCGTCAATTCTATGGCCACGTATATAGACAACGGCAAATTTAAGCAAGAAGAAGATCCCGGCTTTGTTTATCCGAAAAATCCCGAAAAGGAAAAAACCCTTCGGCTGATAGAATGCAGCTTCGACTTTGACACGCGAGAAGGGATCCAGGCTTTCTACGATATGCAAATCTACAAAACAGCGCCCAATCTCACCTGCGTCACGGAGGACTTCATACGCAGCCACCGCTACACAAAGCCCGAAAAGACAGAGTTTCTCCAGAGTATGCTGGAATCAAAGCTGGGTTTGTTCGAGATCACCGCGGTTGACTCTGAAGAGGGGTACGCTTATCTGAAAGAGGTATTCACAGGCGCCGAATACAAAATAACCGACGTGGGGCTGAGCGGCAGCGATAGTTACGGCGATCTTTACATTTACACCAGGATCGTCACGTATCGCGGCGTTAGCTTCAACTCCGGGCTGAATCTGATTTTTGCCAAAAAGGATAAATTTGTTGCCGAATTCATAAGAGAAAATAAAAAAGATTACTCCCCGTACGGCGAATACGTCAGGTTTACGCAATTATACAACCAGTTTTGCAAATTTCCGAACAAAGTAAAATTCTTGACCAATACGCTGAGATAGCCGCGTTTTGGGTACTGTGTCATAAGTTCCTTGTTATAATCCCTTTATCGCCAGCCATACCAGCCCAGCCAGAACCAGCGCACCCAAAATCAGCGCGGCGCGGAGCGCCCGCCTCCCCCGCGGCGCAAGGGCTTTGGGGGCGGGCCCGGTTTGCTTTTGGGCGGAGGCCTGCGACAGATAGCCGTCGATTATCCGCTCCGCCTCCGCGACAAAGTCCACCGGGACGCACGCCTGGGGGATATTCTTTTTCACGATGAATATGGCCTGCTCAAACCAGTTCGACTGGCCGCCCTTGATCAGGATAACCCTTTCCGACGCCATTCCGGCAGCCTCCTTTGCCCGGGCGCGGTATGTATATTTGTTTTAGCCCCGGACAAAGGAATCCTTGCCTGAATTTACCAGTTTTATACAGTTTGACAAATAAAGGATCGCGTGTCATCCTGAGCGCAGCGAAGGATCTTATGTTTTGACTATTTAAGATCCTTCGCTTCGCTCAGGATGACAGTTTATAGAGGCTGACCTAAGACGAAACGGCGCGCTATCCCTTAAACGCGAACCACACCAGCACAGTCAGAATCAGCACGCCGGCCAGCGTGACGGCGTTCAGCGCGCGCGAGCTTCGCGGGACGGTTATTTTTACTTGCGGCGGCGGCAAAGTCTCCGGCGTCTCCGGCGTCTTCACCTGGGGCCCGGGACTCATAAGTCCCTTTGTTCCCTTCAGATAGCCGTCGATTATCCGCTCCGCCTCCTCGACAAAGTCCACCGGGACGCGCGCCTGGGGGATATTCCTTTTCACGATGAAAATGGCCTGCTCAAACCACTTCGACTGGTCTCCCTTGACCACGATGACCCTTTCCGACGCCATGTCTGCCTCCTATGTACGGGCTATTGTTTCTATGTACTGATTTTCGGCTAAAATCGCCTTAAATTATTGTACATTATTTTGCCTGTTTAGTCAAGAGCCAGCCAAATGCCAGTTTTTTGCAACATTTCCTGTGGTATTTTATGCAATATATACCTAATACTTGTTCTCCCAGAACCTGGCCGCCAGCACCGTCATGTCGTCCCCCACATTGCCGTCGGAGAGCCTCTTCGCCTCCAACATGACCATGTCCGCAATGTCCTGCGGGTTTATGTACTTGCAGTCCCGGAGGGCTTTGCTTATCCACTCCTCCTTGTCCTCCTTCGAGGCGTCCGCGTCCAGCACCCCGTCCGTGACCATCAGCACCACGTCCCCGTGGCGCAGCTTCTCCTTCGACACCTCCACGTCCAGGTCGGACATCAGGCCCATCGGCAGAGAGGACGACCTGATGACGCTGACCTTGCCGTCCCGGCGCAAAAACGTGGACGCCGCGCCGATCTTGATGAACTCCGCGTCGCCGGTGTACAGGTCCACGCAGCACACGTCCAAGGTCGAGAACGACTCGTCCGTGCCCTTCAGGACCAGCGCTGAGTTGATGATCCTGACCGCCAGGTCCTTCTCGAAGCCGGATTCCACGAAGTCCTCCAGAAGCTCCACCGTCGCGGCGCTCTCCTCCTTGGCCTCCCGGCCGGTGCCCATACCGTCGGACAGCGTCAGCATACACTGGCCGTTTTTCAGCTCCATGAACGAATATGTGTCGCCGGAGACCCCGTCTTTGGATTTGGAGAGCCTGGACGTCCCGCTGTTGACGCAGAGCTTTTTCTCCTCGATGAACCGCGAGTTGTACCTGCCGCGGCTGCCCGCGTTCGAGAACACGGGAGCCTCGTCCTCCAGCCTCATCTTTTTCTTCAGCACCCTTGCCAGTATGTCACCGATGGTCTTGTTCCACGGCTTTTTCTCGTAATAGGGCCTGTGGGATATGTCCACCTCGTAGCGCCCGTTCCCGTCCTCCACCACGACCACGTTGTCCGCCTCGATCTTCTGTTCGGCCAGCTCCCGCATGATTTCCTCCTCCAGTTCCTCGTGAAATTTGAGCGACACGTCGATCTCCTCGGCCAGCCGCCTGATTATCCCCGAAACGCCGGAAAGCTGCTGCCCGACGAGCTCGCGGCTCTCCAAAATGCGCAGGTTCCAGTTCCGGTTCGCCCGGTACGTCTCGTAGACCCGCTGGGCGCGGTCGGCAAAGCCGCCGGCGTCCGCGCACAGCTCCCGGAATTCCGCGCCGAGGTCGGCCGCCTCGATCTTTTTATTCTTGTCGCAGCCGTTCAAGATACCGAACACGTTCTGATATGTAAAATAAAAATTCTCATCCCAGCAAAAACGGCGCTTGGGGCAGTTCTCGCAGGCCTTTGCCGCTATGTCGTCTATCAAAGCCGGTATGTCGTTTTTGGTGAAGCCGCTCTTTCTCTCCGCCAGCCCGTCGAATGCCGACGCCAGCCTGTCGAAAGCCTCGGCGAACCGCGTCAGCTTGTACACCGCCGTGTCCTTGATCTTCTCCATGTACGCGCCGCTGTTGTCAAAGGAGGGGTGCATATAGGACGCAGCCTGGAAGCTGAAATCCTGCGGGATCAGAAAAAACAGAAGCCCCGCGAATATCGCGGAGTACAGCGCCTCGAACCCCGCCAGCGGCCGCTCCAGGTAGAACACGCACGCCGTTCCCATAACCAGCGCGCAGGCCAGGCAGGCTAGCTTCCCGAATTTGCGCGGGACGCCGCCGCCGATCCCGGCTCCCGCGAAAACCACGCCCATGGATATGTCCCAATAACCGCAGACGTACAGCATGAACCCGATCAGCAGCCCGCCGACGCCGCCGATGGCCGCGCCGCCCTTGTAGGCTATCGTCACGGTGAAGAAGATGCAGAGGAAGTACCGGAGGGACACGCCGCCGACGTATATGTCGGACGCGCCGGCGATCAGTGCGCCGACTGCCACGGCCAGGCTTATCATCTCGTCCTGCCGGAGTATCCGCGTCTTTCTGAACTTGCCGTACAAAACGCCGGTCGCCTTTTTCAGCACGAAGACCGCGGAAAAGACCAGAACGCTCTCCAGCGCGGTCACGAGCGCGAGATATGTATTCCCCGAGTCCAGCCAGGCCGAGAACAGCCCCGCCGCCAGAAGGCTCGCCGCGCCCGCCGCGCCCTGGGACAGCTCTTTCAGGTAGGCGTTTTTCCTCTTCTCAAGCCACCGCCTGAGGACGAAGTTGGCCGCGCAGAGTATGCCAATGCACAAAACGTAGCGCAGGAGATAGAAGCCCTTCAGCTTCGTGAACAGCCCCGCCGCGGTGAACAAAGCGGCGGCGTAAAAGGAGCCCCCCGTGCCGAGCAAGGTGGCCAGCATACCCACGGCCACCGGGTTCAGCGTCTTCATGATCACCGCCCGGCCGATAAAGAAGCCCAGGCAGCTGACCGCGATCTGCGCGAACTCGCTCCCCGGGACAAACAGGCGCGCGCCCCGCGCCTTTTCCAAGATGTGGTTCATGGCTTCACCTTTCGAATAGAGCTTGTCCTTCGGATAGAGACTGTCATTTGGATCTGGCCTGTCATTCGGATCGGGCCTGTCCAGTGTAGATCGAGCCTATCCAGTGTATTATAAATAAAAAAGACTTCGATATTTGCCAAAATATGGAAGTCTGAATTTTTTTTAGTTCCATTATGCGACATATTTCACGTCTTGGCATTGGTAGGCGGTCTTTCTTATTTCCGCCCATTTACCTCAAACTCGATCAGCCTGTCCAGAAACGCCGGGAAATCCAGCCCCTTGCCCCGCGCCGCCTTGGGGATGAGGCTGTGCGACGTCAGGCCGGGCAAGGTGTTGATCTCCAGGACATAGACCTGTTCCTCGCTGACGATCATGTCCACCCGCCCGTATCCGGAGCAGTTCAGCGCCCTGAAAACGTCCTTGGCTATCTCCTGGATCATAGTCTGCACAAAGTCCGGCTGGGACGAGAACTCGATCTTCGTCATCTCGTTGAAATACTTCGCGTGGTAGTCGTAAAAGGCGTCGCCGGAGTCCGCGTCTATGTCCAGCACCGTCAGCACCTCGAGCCCTTCCGGCGTCTCCAGCACGCCGCATGTCACCTCCTGACCCCGGAGGTATTTCTCTATCAGGATGTCGTCGTCCAGGGCCCGCACCCTCGCGGCCGCCGCGTCCAGCTCCGCCGGGTCCCGCACGATGCTGACGCCTATGCTGGAGCCGAAGCGGTTCGGCTTGACGACCAGAGGGAGGCCCAGCCTGGCGATCTCCTCGCGGAACCGCGCGAAATCCTCGCCCTTTTTGATAAAAACGTCGTCGGCCACGGGTATATGCCGCGCGCGCATGATGAGCTTGCTCATGGCCTTGTCCAGGCCGATGGCGCTGCCCTGCACCTTGCTTCCGACATACGGTATCCGCAGGCACTCCAGAAGCCCCTGCAGCGAGCCGTCCTCGCCTATGCCGCCGTGCAGGCCGAGCAAAACCACGTCCGGCGCGGCCGCCATAAGCTCGCCGACCCACGCCGCTCCGCCGCCGGCCGGGATCTCGATCGGCGCGCAGTCGTACTTACGCCTGTCGAGGCTCTTCAGGATCTCCTTCGAGGACATGATCGAGACTTCCCGCTCCGCCTCTCCGCCGTAGATGACCGCGACTTTCAGCTTCTTTGGAGCTTCCATGGATTCGCCCGCTTTCCGAAATGTCGAATTGTAAATACGGCGGACGGCCGGGGGCGGTCGTCCCTATGAAACGGCAATACTTGTATTATACCGGAATAAAATCGTGCTGCGCGGAATTTCATTCATGCGTTTGTCCTAATCAACCGTACCATTATATGCGGATCATATCGTTTACTTTCCGATAACAGACAACCTTTATAAACCCCTTTTTTGTCATTCTGAGCGTAGCGAAGAATCTTATTTGGCTATTCAAGATCCTTCGCTTCGCTCAGGATGACAGTTTATAGAGGTTGCCAACAAGCAACTGTCATGCTAAAATCAGGCCAATGTCATACCAATGTCAGTTCGCCGCTGCGCCGCCGTTCACGCCACTATCAGCGTCCCGACACCCTCTTTGGTAAATATCTCCAGGATCAGGCAGTGCTCCACCCGCCCGTCCAATATGTGCACGTGCGAAACTCCGGCCTCAATCCCCCTTATGCAGCCCTCCACCTTCGGGATCATGCCGCCGGAGATTATGCCGTTTTGGATCATCTGCCGTATCTCCGCGACGGTCACGCGGGAGAAAACGCTGGAGGCGTCCGCCTTGTCTCGCATGATCCCCTCGACGTCGGTCAGAAAGACCAGCTTTTCCGCCTTAAGCGCGCCTGCCACGGCCACCGCGGCGTAGTCCGCGTTGATATTGTAGCTCTGGCCGCTCTCGTCCATGCCCACGGGCGACACGACCGGCACGAAATCGTTGTCGATGAGCGTCCGCAGAAGCGTCGTGTCCACCTCGCAGATTTCCCCGACAAAGCCCAGGTCCTCGCCGTTCGCCGTCATCCTGCGGGCTTTCAGCGTGCGGCCGTCCTTGCCGCTTATCCCGGTGGCCAGTATGCCCTGCATCGACAGCGCCGTCGCGATCTCCTTGTTGATCTTCCCGGAGAGCACCATTTCCGCCACTTCCATGACGTTTCCGTCCGTGTACCGAAGCCCGTTCACGAAGCGGCTCTCGACCCCGAGGCGCTTAAGGGCGTCGCTGATCTCCGGGCCGCCGCCGTGGACGACCACCGGCTTGAACCCGACCAGCTTCATCAAAACGATGTCCTTTATGACGGACTTTTTGACCTCCTCGTTCATGAGCGCGCTCCCGCCGTACTTGATCACCACGGTTATGCCGCTGAACTCCTTGATGTAAGGCAGGGCCTCGATCAGGATCTTCGCCTTTTCAATGGATTCGCGCACTGTACGTCCCCCTGTTATCGTATTCTTACGACCGGTAATCCCCGTTTATTTTCACATAGTCATACGTCAGGTCGCAGCCCCAGGCTTTGGCCGAAAACTCCCCGCCGGCGAGGTCTATGTCCATGTATATCTCCTTTTCGCTCAGGACCTTTTTCGCCAGCGCCTCGTCGAAAGGAACGACGTTACCCATTTTCATCCAGTCCACGCTTCCGGCGGCGCTCGAAAAGCTCATGCTCACCCTGTCCGGGTCAAATTCCCCCCCGCTGTAGCCCATCGCGCAAAGCGCCCTGCCCATGTTGGCGTCCGCTCCAAAGACGGCGGCTTTCACGAGGCTCGACGACGTGACCGCCCGCGCGATTTTACGGGCGTCCGCCTCGGTCGCCGCGCCGGAGAGCCGGACTTCAAAGAGCTTCGTGGCGCCCTCGCCGTCCCGCGCCACGTCCACGGCGAGGCTTTCGCAGACTTTCCCAAGCGCCCCGGCGAACGCCTCGTAGTCCGGGCCTTCCGCGCATATCTCCGGGTTGTTTGCCATGCCGTTGGCCAGAACCAAAATCGTGTCGTTGGTGCTCGTGTCGCCGTCCACGGAGATCATGTTGAACGTCCGCTCCACGCCGGAAAAAAGCGCCTTTTGCAGAAGCGGGGCCGCGATCGCCGCGTCTGTCGTCACGAAGGCCAGCATCGTCGCCATGTCGGGGTGGATCATGCCGGAGCCCTTCGCCATGCCGGCGATTTTGACCTCCGCGCCGCCCACGGCGACTGTCGCGCCGGCGGTTTTCATGAATGTGTCCGTGGTCATTATGCCTTCAACCGCCGAAACGCCGTGGGCCTCGCTGCAGCCCAGCATTTTGAACACGCGCGGGATCCCGGCTTCCAGCTTTTCCATGGGCATCGGCGCGCCGATGACGCCGGTGGAACAGACAAAGACTTCGTCCGGCTTCGCGCCGAGCAGGCCGGCGAAGGCCGAGGCCATGGCCCGCGCGTCGTCCATGCCGCGTTCGCCCGTGCAGGCGTTGGCGTTGCCGCTGTTCACGACGACGCCCCTGACCTTGCCGCCGTTTTTGATTATCCGTTCGTCGTAGACCACGGGCGCGGCCTTTACGATGTTTTTCGTGAAGCAGGCGGCGGCCGCCGCCGGAACCTCCGACGCGATAAGCGTCAGGTCGGTCTTGGCCTTCTTGATGCCCACATGGGCGCCCGCGGCTGAGAAGCCCTTGGGAGAGGCGATGTTATACATATGGATCATCCCTTTTTGTCATTCTGAGCGCAGCGAAGAATCTATACCGGAGTGCGAAAACATTAGCCTCCTCTGTCGCCGATTCGCCGCTGAAGCGTTCGTCGAATCGGCTCGTCGTCGGCAAATGTTTTCTGCATCCGG
>WQUN01000109.1 GCA_009782085.1 Bacillota bacterium | reverse complement strand
TTTCGTTTGAAATTGAGCTTCAAACTTCGCGCAAAACGCCCCTGAACAACAGTCGTTTCGCGCTCGTTTTCAGCTCATTTCAAATCGAAACGACTTTATTATATCATACGCATTGCGATTCGAGCATATCTTTTTTCACGTATGCAGGACATGTGTCTGAATTGGTATTAGTTTATAATGAGCGCGTCAAAGAATCAACTATAGAATGCACCGAGGGGGAAAATTATGAGAAAGGAATTCGGGAAACGTGTAGAGAAAATACGTACGGACATGGGTATGACAAAGGCGAAATTCGCCGCGATGATCGGCGTGTCCGGGCAGTATCTGGGCACGGTCGAGCACGGCGTCAACGGGTTCGCGATGGAAACGGTCGCGATCCTGTGCGAAAAGACGGGGGTTTCGGCGGATTATCTGCTGTTCGGCAAGAACGAGCTTACGAGCGACGTGGCGGCCAGAACGGTTTTGTCGGATTTCAGCCCCGAGCAGCTCCAGGTTGCTTTCGACATACTCAAAAAAATGGCGGTGTTCTTGCGCACCGACAACGCGAACGAGATACTGATCAAGGAAATATTCCGGAGCAAGCTGTCCGGCCGGGCTATCGGGTAGACGGATTATAACAAAGGAGGATACATATGGATCGCAGAAGCGTCGCTCAATCATACGTAATGACGCCGGACGGCTCAGAGTTCAGGCTCAAATATCATTTGGCGGTCTGCCGGGGAGAGGGCGGCGACGTGGAGTACGGCGTCAAGATCGAGGAATTCTCCGCCGGCGGATACGCCTCCGAAACGAGGTACTTCGCGGAGCGCGAGGACGAGGCCCTCGAGGTGATAGATCTTCTGGCGGACGGGTTCGTCTTTCCATATACGCTGGACGAAATCCTGGAGGACCTTGTGCCGGCGGCCGGGCGGCGGTGATTTGCCTCATCCCCTCAGCGCCATGTCGATGGCCTGCTGCTCCTCCGCGGATACGCCCCGCTCGCACTTCCCGGCCGCGACCTCCTTGGCATAGGTGTACGAAGCGTCGCGGCCGTGGATGGCGCTTATGACGACGCCGTTGTCGCTGCCGTCCAGCAGAGCCAGCGCGAAACACAGGTCGCCGCCCATTTCCTTGAACGGGTTGAAACGCACAAAGCCGACCTTGCTGACGCAGAACGCGAGGCAGTCATTGATTTGCTCTATCTCGTCCAGGAGGTCGGCGTGGCGCGCGTCGATCGCGCGGGCGTACTCCAGGTATTCCAGAAGCATGGCCTCGATGTCGCGGCTTTCGCTCTTCGCGCCCATGAAACGGTCGATCCGCCTTTTGAGACCGAGGACGACTACGATCAGGGCTATGACCGCCGCCGTGAGAAGGGGGATCATAAATACCGCAGCCCATGAGGTGTACGCCGCCAGATTGTCAGGCATGTGAACTCTCCTTAGTTCCTATGATCTAATGTTTTAGCACTCCGGTATAGCTGTTTACAGTAACCTCTATAAACCCCTTTTTGTCATTCTGAGCGCGGCGAATAATCTACGGCGAGTCCGGCGCCCCGGACTCGCCGTAGTCGCTTTCACTCCCGCATATTCCTGAACATTCCCAGCAGCCTGTCCAGATCCTCCGGGGAATAATAATCTATCTCTATCTTCCCGCCGCCGTTTTTCCCGTCCCTGACGCGCACCTTAGTTCCCAGGATGTTTTTCAGCTCGTCTTCGAAGCCCCTGTACAGGAACGGGGCGGTTTTTGCCCTGGCGGGCGCCTTGTCCCGGCCGGCCTCCGCCTTGTTTATGACGGCCGCGGCCAGCTTCTCCGCCTCCCGCGCGCTCATGCCGCTCTCCGCGATCTTCGCGGCCGCGGCGGTCTGGAGGGCGCCGTCCTTAAGCTGGAGCAGCACGCGCCCGTGCGCCGGGGTCAGCCGCCCGTCCTTGAGATATTCGAGGACGCCCGGCTCCAGGTTCAGCAGGCCGAGCGCGTAGGACACGGAGTTGCGGCTCTTGCCGATCTTCGCGGCGATGCCGTCCTGGCTGAAAAAATAGTCGTCCATCAGCCGCTTGTAGCACATGGCCTCCTCCACGGGGTTCAGGTCCTCGCGCTGGAGGTTCTCGATCAGGGCGATCTGCAAAGTCTCGGCTTCGCTGTACTCCTTCACGACGACGGGGATCTCCCGAAGCCCGGCGATGCGCGCGGCCCGCCAGCGCCGCTCCCCGGCTATGATGGAGAAGAAGCCGCTCTCCTCCCGGACGATCAGCGGCTGGATGATGCCGAACTCGCGTATCGAGTCGGCCAGCTCGCGCAGCGCCCCGTCGTCGAAATATTGCCGGGGCTGCTGGCGGTTCGGCTCAATGCTGTTGATGTCGACGGTCACGACGCCCCCGCCGGGCGTCTCCTGCGCGCTGGTGATAAGCGCGCCGAGGCCCTTTCCGAGGCCCTTTTTTATCGAACTCGAGGTGGACATGTGCGCCTCCGTTTATGACTTTCTCCCCAAAACCTCCAGCGCCAGCGCCTGATACGCCTCCGCCCCCCTGGAGCGCGGGTCGTAGAGGGTGACGGGCAGGCCGTGGCTCGGCGCCTCGGAGAGGCGGACGTTCCGCGGGACTATCGTGGCGAACACGTCGCCGGGCATGTGCTTTTTAACCTCGTCCACGACCTGCATCGACAGGTTAGCGCGGCCGTCGAACATGGTGAACAAAATGCCGTCCAGCCTCAAAAACGGGTTCAGCCGCTTCTGCACCAGCTCCACCGTGCGCAAAAGCTGCGTCAGGCCCTCCAGCGCGTAATACTCGCACTGGATGGGCGCGATTATCCCGTCGGCCGCGGTCAGCGCGTTAAGCGTCAGGATGCCGAGCGACGGCGGACAGTCGATTATCACATAATCGTAGAGGTACTTGGCGTTGTCCAGAATGCCCTTCAGAACGTACTCGCGCCGTTCGGCGGAGATGAGCTCGATCTCCGCGCCGGAGAGGTCTATGTTCGACGGCAGGAGCGTCAGGCCGTCCACGGACGTGGGCCGCAGGGCGTCCTCCGTGTAGCACTGGCCGAGAAGCAGGTCGTACACGCTGAATTCCAGGCCGTCCTTGTCGACCCCGAGGCCGCTGGTGGTGTTCCCCTGGGGATCCGCGTCCACGGCCAAAGTCTTCCTGCCGAGCTGGGCCAGGCAGGCGCTGAGGTTGACGCACGTGGTCGTCTTGCCGACCCCGCCCTTTTGGTTTGCTATCGCGATAACGCGTCCCAAGGAAGCGCCTCCCCCTCAAAAGATAGGCCCATTATAGCACGCGGGAGGGTTGAGCGCAAATGGCAAAGATGAGGATCGGCGCTTGCCATTATTTATCGTCATAATGGCTGCGGCATTGAACAATTTCGATGTTATTATCCTGGATCAGGCTGTTGATCTTTTTCAGCGTCCGGCGATCTTCCGCCTGCCAATAGACGTAATCGTCCCAGCCGCGGCCCTGGAACACAATACGCTTATTCATCTTCCATGTCCTTTAATTCATCCAATGTTTTAACGATCAGATCCCTCCCCGCATCCAGGTCGGCAATGGCTTCCGCCAGCCATTTTTGGTTCGCCTCGCTGTAAAACGGGTCTATGGCGATCTCAAACGGGATTTTTCCCTGCCTGACGACGGCCTTCGTGAATATCGTAAACGCCGTGGTCATGTTCATGCCCATTTCGTCAAAAACCGTCTCCGCTTGCTTTTTCAGCTTTTTGTCCATGCGGAAGCTGACGTTTGTCGTCTCCATTTTATCGACTCCTTCGCGCGCATTATATCCACAACGCAACGCATACATTATATCCACAACGCAACGCGGCGTCAATACGCCGCGTCAGACCAGCCCCTGCCCGAAATCAAGCCCGGATGAACCTCGGCGGCCAGCCATTTCAGCAAGCCGTCTCTCCACGCGCTCTGCCCCGCATCAATGCCCACAGCCAGCACTGTCATAAGGAACATAAAGAAAAATGCCTGAATCATAAACAGATGTTCTTTTTTTAGGGGTTTCACGGAATGATATCCGCGTAGGACAGCATTCCGCAAATCGGGGGATGAGCCTCCAAAGTCCGAGTGGAAGCACATTTCGCCCAGGTCATACAGATAATACGAATAAACGCAGCGTGAAAAATCCACCGGTATTACCCTCTCAGGCGTGCACATGCAGTTTCCGGGAATTATGTCTGTATGAACGAGGCCGACATTGTGTTCCGGGTCTTCGTCAAGCCGGTTCATGCAATCCAACACGACGCCGCAGCACTGGCTTATCATTTCAAACTGCGCTCCGGTAAAAACGTTTGCCGTCACTCCCTGCGCCAGGCGGTTCCGCATTTTCAGCACGTAGTCCTTACGTTTATGCGGACGCTTAACGGCGAGAGAAAGAAGTTTCCTTTCGGATTCCAAGTGCAGCCGGGCGGCGGTAACGCCCGCGAGATAGGCAGTCTCCGCCGTAAGAGTCATGGGAGGCGCTTCAATAAAAGATGTCACCATGGCATACGGGGAAGGTCCGCCGTTCACACCCGGAGCAAGCGCCGTCACAAACTCGCCTTTCTTGTTGCTGACCGGAACCGCCGTTTTCATCCCGCCGGTTGACAGCAGGTTCAATATCTCCGATTCGATCCGCACTTGCTCGTATGTGTGATAGATTCTTTCACCCGGTATAATGTCATAGTCGTTGTCGTTTCCGTATATTTTCAGAAAATAGCGGTTTCCCCTGTCGTCCGTAACTCTGAAGACGTCGTTGTCATTGTTCAGACTGTGGGCGTCTTTTGCGGCAAAACTATAACATGACAGTATACGCCTTATTTCATCGCTCATTATATCCACGGCTCCCGATATGTCAAAACCCGAAATATTCCCTGGCGTTGAAATAGGAAATGTCCCCGGCGATCTTCGCCAGCTTCGCCATGTCCGCCGGGAACTCGCCGTTTTCAACCCATTCGCCCATAAGTCCCGCCAGCACCCGCCGGAAATACTCGTGCCGCGTGTAGGACAGGAAGCTCCGGGAATCCGTCGTCATCCCCACGAACCGCGCCAGCAGCCCCATGTCAGCCAAGGCCGTCATATGCGCGCGCATCCCCGCCTTGGTGTCGTTGAACCACCACGCGCTTCCGAACTGCATCTTTCCTTTTACCCCGCCTCCCTGGAAATTCCCGGTCATCGACGCCACGGCCCCGTTGGCCGAAGGATCCAAGGTGTACATGATGGTCTTGGGCAGGCTTTCGCGCTCCTCCATGGCGTTCAGCAGATTAGCCAGATGGAGTGCGAACGGCTCGTCGCTGATGGAGTCGTACCCGGCGGCAGGCCCCTGGAGGCGCGTCATGCGGGAATTGACGTTGCGAAGCGAGCCGAAACGCAGCTGCGAGACCCAGCCGCGCCCGGAGTATTCCGCGGAGAGGGCCAGCAGCAGGGCGGTCATGAATTTGCGGGCCCCGAGCCGGTCGGCGGGCCGGCCCAAAAGCGCTCCGCCGACGATCTCGTCCAGCTCCGCCGGCGTCGATTCCGCGTAGGCGTAACCTTCGAGGGAACAGTCCGCCAGGCGGCAGCCATTTTCGTGGAAAAAGCCGATCCTGGCGGCCAGCGCCTTGCGCAAGTCCGAAAACCCGGCGATTTTCACGCCGGTCAGCGAGGCCAGTTTCCCCGCGTATGCCGCGAACCCGGGCGCGTCCGCGCCGAGGTCGTTTGGCGGCCGGAAGGCGGGGAGCACGGAGCAGGGCAGCCCGGAGGCCCTGATCTGCGCGTGCCAGCGCAGGTCGTCCGACGGGTCGTCGGTCGTGCAGAGCGTCTCGACGTGGAATTTCCGGAGTATCCCCCAGACGGAGAAGTCCGCCTGAGCAAGGACGCCGTTGCAGAAATCCCAGGCCTCTTCGGCCGTCTCCTTCGAGAGCAGCTTGTCCCAGCCGAAATACCGGCGCAGCTCCAGGTGCGTCCAGTGGTAGAGAGGGCTTCCGACGCAGTCCCCGAGCGTCTCGCACCACCTGGCGAATTTTTCGTACGGCTCCGCGCCGCCGGTTATGTACTCCTCCGGGACGCCGTTCGCCCGCATCAGCCGCCATTTGTAGTGATCCCCGCCCAGCCACATCTCGGTCATGTCGCGGAAGCGCTTGTTTTCGGCGATCTCGCGCGGGTCGAGGTGGCAGTGGTAGTCGATGAGGGGGAGGTTTTTCACCGATTCATAAATTTGCCTGGCTGCCGGGGTTTGAAGAAGAAAGTTGTCGTTTGGAAACATGGGAACGCCTCCTGTCGATTGTGATATGTCCGGAACGGTTAAGATCGTTCCCTACATGATTGTGGTATATCAGGAACGGTCAACCCCGCATTTTTCGTAAACCGTTCCCGCCGTCGTCCAGCGCGCGCATATCTGCCGCCCGGAGACAACGATGCGCCCCGGTTCCTCAAAGCGAAGGACTGCCGGCAGGCATTCGGTGTAATATTCGTTACCGGATTTTGGCGTCAGCCTCCTGACGGTTCCCTCGGGGTCGGTGATCGTCAGGCCGTCCACCGTAATCGCGCAATCCAGCGCCTCGTTCCTGTAAACGCCGCTTTGCGGAACGGATTCCGGGCCCGGCTTGCGCCCGATTCCTAAGAAAGACAGCAAGCCGTCCTCGTAGCGCGGCCAATCCCCCTCCGAAATCTCGACGGCGAGTTTCCCGCATCCCGCCGATTCAAACAGCTTCTTTGCCGCCGCGGCATAATCCCGCAGAAAGCGCCTGAACCCCTCGGCCCCGGCGGGCTTGTCCCGATAATACGGCTTCGACTTGTCCCGCTCCCAAATGTCCTGCAAACACTGAATTCCTCGGGTTTTTTCAAGGAAGCCGACAGTGGCCTCCGGATCGTCTCTGTAAAAATAGATCAGGCAGGGGTTAAGCGGCCGGACGATATCAAGGAGCTGACCGACGAAGCGTTCCAAATCCTCATACGGCTCGTTGTTCAACAGAAACCAAAATATCTGAGCCTGAAAAACGGCGCTGTCCAGGATATATATCGTGTCCGCGTCTCTCAAAGCCTTTTCCGTGAAGTAAGCCCATCTTTCCAGGGCGAGCGTTTTGTATTTTACCAAAGGGACAGTCCACGCGTCAAATTCTTTTAGGGCCCGGAAAGCGTCTTCGCCGATTAGGCCGAGATAATTCCACTCCGCCTCCGGCAAATCTATCCATACCCTGTTTTTCAGGAAAACCGCGATGCGGCCGAAAACGCGCGCGGCTTCCGGGTATGTCCGCGAAAAAGCCTCGTATTCGCCGTCGGTAAGGCAGGCTTCGCCGAAAAATAGCAGTGGCTGCGGGCGGGAAACCTCGTGTATCCAATCCGCGCCGTAACCGTTGCGTTCAAGCTGTATTTGCAGGAAAGCGGAATTTGTGGTCTTGCCCGTTCCGGGCAGGCCCTCCAGCATGATCAGGCGGGTCATTCATTTTCCTCCCCCTCCATCTCCTTCCTGAACCCGCACTCCGGATTCGAGCAAACCGCCTTTTTCCCCTTTGCCGCCATATAGGCCCCGCACTCCGGGCACGCCTCGCCGGTCGGCCTGTTCCAGGACATGAACGGGCACTCCGGGTTCTTTTCGCAGCCGTAGTACGTCCTGCCCTTCTTCGTCTTTTTCACCATGACCTTCGCCCCGCAGAGCGGGCAGTCCGCCCCGGCCTCCTCCAGGAACGGCTTGATGTTCCGGCACTCCGGGAAGCCCGGGCAGCCCAGGAACTTCCCGAAACGCCCGTACTTTATGACCATGTTCCGGCCGCACTTTTCGCATATCACGTCGGTGACCTCATCCTCGACCTCTATCTTGCCGATGGCCTCCTCCGCGGCTTTGAGCTTCTCGCTGAAACCGCCGTAAAACCCGCGCAGGACGTCTTTCCAGCCTATCTCGCCGTCCTCGACGCGGTCCAGGTCCTCCTCCATCTTGGCGGTGAATTCTATGTCCACTATGTCGTCGAAATAAGTCTTCATGATGTCGTTGATGAGCTGACCCAGCTCCGTGGGGTAGAACAGCTTGTTCTCCTTGACCACGTAGCGCCTGGCGACGATAGTGGAGATCGTGGAGGCGTAAGTGCTGGGCCGGCCGATGCCCAGCTCCTCCATTGTCCTGACCAGCTGGGATTCGCTGTAGCGCGGGGGCGGCGCCGTGAAATGCTGCTCCGGCAAAAACTCCTCCGGCCTTAACACCTGGCCGACCTCGAGCTTCGGTACGCTGACGCCGGCTTCCGCCTCGTCGTCCTCGCCCTTGTCGTAGATCAGCAGAAAGCCCTTAAAGTTCAGTATGGAGCCGCTCGCCCTGAAAACCTTTTTCCGCTCCCCGTCCCCGGCCGCCGCCCTCACGGACACGGTGTCGTAGGACGCGGGGGCCATCTGGCTCGCCATGAAGCGCTCCCAGATCAGCCTGTAGAGCCTGTGCAGATCCCTGGGGAGCGAGTCCTTGAGGGAATCCGGCGTGAGGCCGATGTAGGACGGCCTGATAGCCTCGTGGGCGTCCTGCACCTTGCCCCGGGACTTGTAGACGGGCCGCTCCGGGCTCAGGAATTCCGCTCCGAGATTGGTTTCGATGTATTTTTTCGCCTCGTTGTAGGCCTCGTCGGAGACGCGGGCGCTGTCCGTCCTGATGTAGGTCACCAGGCCGACCGCGCCGTCCTTGGTGTCCACGCCCTCGTAGAGCTGCTGGGCCAGGGCCATCGTCTTGGCCGTCGGAAAGCCCAGCACTTTCGACGCCTCCTGCTGCATGGTGCTGGTCGTGAACGGGGCGGACGGCTTCCGCACCCGCACGCCGGTCTTTATGTCGGCGACCGTGAATTTTTCGCCCTTTATGTCGGAAAGCACCCTGTCCGCGTCTTCGCGGGTCTTGAGCTCGAACTTCCCGTTGTCCGCGGCGGCGTAGGAGACTTTCAGCCTGTCCTTCCCGGCCGTCAGAACCGCGTCCAGCGACCAGTATTCCTCCGGGACGAAGTTTTCTATCTCCTCCTCCCTGTCGCAGATCATGCGCACAGCCACGGACTGCACGCGGCCCGCGCTGAGGCGGCGGCGGACCTTTTTCCAGAGCAGGGGGCTCAAGGTGTAGCCGACTATGCGGTCCAGCTCGCGCCGGGCCTGCTGGGCGTCCACCAGGTCCATGTCGATGCCCCGCGCCTCTTTGAGCGAGCGGGTCACGGCGTTTTTGGTGATCTCGTTGAACGTTATGCGCGACGCCTTGGAGGGGTCGAGCTTCAGCGCGTGCATCAGGTGCCAGCTGATGGCCTCGCCCTCGCGGTCGGGGTCGGTGGCCAGGTAGACCTTTCCGGCGTTCTTCGACTCCTTGCGCAGTTTCGCGAGGACCTCGCCCTTGCCGCGGATCGTGATATACTTCGGCTCGAAGTCGCGCTCCACGTCGATACCCAGCTCGCTCTTGGGCAGGTCGCGCACGTGGCCGACGGACGCCTCTATTTTATAGCCGCTTCCCAGGAATTTTTTCAGGGTCTTGGCCTTGGAAGGGGACTCCACTATGACCAGGTTCGGTTTCTTGGGCATGATTACCTCCGGGGATGTGTGTTTTCTTCTTTATATATTCCTTCATCTAAAAATAATATGCCTGAACGTTTTTTCAGGATACCATGTTTATTTCAGTTGTCAATAAAAAATCACGGCCGTCCGCAAATTTACGGACAGCCGTGACGGATGCTGAAAATATTTTTTCAACGGTCATTGGTAGGGCGGGGACTCTGCTCCCGCCGCCATAAAACCCCGGCGGGGGCAAGCCCCCGCCCTACTGTCTTGCTGATATTCGGACGCCCTCTACGCCAGCTCCACCTCGATCACGGTGTCCACGGGGTCGGGGAGCAAGGCCGAGTCCCCGAACGAGACGAAGGCTATGTCCGGATACTTATACAGCGCCCAAAACCTGGAAAAATCCAGCTCCGCGCCGGACGAGAGCATCCGCATCTTCTTTATCCGCTCTTTTTTCACCCCGTGCAGCGGTATGCCGCCGACCTGGTTTTCCATGACGTGATAGTACAGCGTGTTCGTGGCGGCGTTTTTCGTGATCCGGCCGTATTCCGGCTTGCCGAGGCCCGCGTAGCCGCAGCCGTATATCGACTTGCGGTTTTGCCTCATCCATTTCCCGATCTCCGCCAGGATCTCCAGGGATTCCTCCGGGATCCGGCCCTTTGCGTCGGGCCCGACGTTCAGCAGCAGGTTCCCGCCCTTGGACACGCACTCCACTAGCTTTTTTATCAGCATCGGGGCGGGCTTGAAGTTTTTGTCCAGCAAGGTAAAGCCCCAGCCGTTGTTCATGGTGACGCAGGCCTCCCACGGGACGGGGTTCCCGGCCGCGTCGCGCACGCCGTCCAGGGGTATGACCTGCTCGGGGCTGACGAAATCGCCGGAGTATTCGTTCGGGCTGTCGGTGACCAAAGAGCCATCGCCCTCGCCGCTGGCCTCGAGGCGGTTGTCTATCAGGACGCCGGGCTGATACCCGCGGATCATGCGCACCAGCTCCGTCGCCTTCCATGCCTCGCCGGAGAGCGAGTCGTACGAGAAGTCGAACCAGAACAGGTCGATTTTGCCGTAGTTCGCGCAGAGCTCCTCGACCTGCCCGTGCATGTATTTGAGATAGTTGTCGAAATTATGCGCAACGCCCTTGAACGCCTCGTTGTCGCGCATCGGGTGTATCCTGTCGCCGTAGTGGGGATAGTCCGGGTGGCGCCAGTCCAGCAGGCTGTAGTAAAGCCCGACCTTCAGGCCCTCCGCGCGGAACGCCTCCAGATACTCCCTTATGAGGTCGCGGCCGCACTTCGTGTTCGTGGACTTATAGTCCGTCAGCTTCGAGTCGAACAGGCAGAAGCCGTCGTGGTGCTTAGCCGTCATGACGGCGTATTTCATGCCGGCGTTTTTGGCGGCCTTCGCCCAGGCGCGGGGGTCGTAGTCCTCCGGGTCGAACTCGTCGAAATACTTCTGATAGGCCTCGTCCGTGATCCGCTCGTTGCTCTTGACCCACTCGCCCCTGGCGGGTATGGCGTAGATTCCCCAGTGGATGAACATCCCAAAGCGGTCGTGTTCGAACCAGTCCGTTTTCTTAGGCATACAGTCCTCCCTATCGGTTGTATTTGCAGTAGTCCACCAGGTCTTTGACCGTCGTCTGCGCCAGGCACATCCTCGTGTCCGCGCCGCCGTAATAGACGTTGAGCGTCCCGTCCGGCAATACGACATGGCCGTTCGAGAACACCACGTTCGGCGTCTGGCCCACGCACTCGTAGTCCTTCTCGGCGGCGAGGATGAACTCCCTCGGAGCGCGGATTATCTTATTGGGCTCGTTCAGATCCAGCAGCATCGCGCCGAGGTAGTAGTTTTCGGAGCTGCACGTGTTCGCCGTGGCGTGGTAGATTTGGAGCCAGCCCTCGTCCGTTTTGATCGGTATCCCCGCCGCGCCGCATTTGTTCTGATACCAGGGCGTGGAGGGCAAAAGGATCGGCATACTTTTGCCCCAAAACATCAGGTCCGGCGAGTAGCTGACCCACATCCCGCCCTTGCCGTCCACGTCCTGGGGCCTGTCTATGCGGGCGTAGAGGCCGTTTATCTTCTCCGGGAACAGCACGCAGTTGCGGTTCGACGGCTCCGACAGATACGGGAGCGGCTTAAAATGAACAAAATCGTCGGTCGTGGCCATGCCGACGCAGCAGCCCAAAGTCCCCGGCAGCCACGCCGCGTGGGTGATGTAGAAGGTCCCGTCCATAGGCGTCGCGCGCATGTCGAAGCGGTGCGCCGCGCCGCAGTTCCGCTCGGTTTCGGAGAGCGGGTAGTCGATCTCGGCCTCGCTGACGGTGAAGTTCACTCCGTCGGAGCTGACGGCGGTGTGAAAGTGGGTGGTGCGGTCGCAATACTCCACGCGGAGCAGCAAAAGGACGTTGCCGTTGAACATGATCGCCCCGGAATTCATGACGGTGTAGCAGCGGAACGGCATTTTGTCCGGCGTTAAGATGGGGTTTTGCGGGTGTCTGGCTAACGGTTGCTTGTACATGCGCATCCTCCTGGGTTATTATTCGTTCACACAAGTTCCCTCCTCAGCGCTTCCCCGTCCTTGGGCGACAGATACGAGACCGGCACGTCCAGCGCCGTCTTCGCCCCGAAACTCCCTTCCCGCGCCATTCTCGCGGCGGCGCGGGCGTAGGCGACGAGCACTGCGCCGGTGAACTCCGGGTTGCTGTCGAGTTTCAGGGAGAATTCGATCGTGTGTCTGTTGGCGCCCGTGTTCCCGCTGCGGATCACGGATCCGCCGTGGGGCATAGCGGCGTGGTTTTTCAGGAATTCCTCCTCGGAGATGAAGCGGACGGAGGTGTCGTAGCCGGCGAAATAGTTCGGCATGTTCCTGATTTCGGCCTCGATCCCGGCGAGGTCGGCGCCTTCCATGGGCGTCACGAAGCACTCACGCGTGTGCTTCTGCCCGGCGGAGAGCGCGGGGCGGGAACCGCTTTTGACCTCGGCGACGGCTTTTTCGACGGGTAAGGTGTACTGCACGGCGTATTTGACGCCCTTCACGTGGCGGATGGCCTCGGAATGCCCCTGGGACACGCCGGGGCCCCAGAAAGTATAGTCCGCGCCGTCCGGGAGGATCGCGCCGGACAAAGCGCGGAC
>WQUN01000108.1 GCA_009782085.1 Bacillota bacterium | reverse complement strand
TCATCTACAGCCCCTGGCTGAACAATTTCGACGAACTGTTCAGCGAGCTGACGGACATCGTGTTCGAGAAATGCCGGTGGCTGAAGAAAAATTCCATGTCAATAGAACGGGACACGGACGATTATATCGACAGTTACGGCCCGATCTCCATCGTGCTGGAGAACCTTTTCAACTACGAATCGGAGAACCCTATCGCGTTGAAGCTGGATTAAACCGGAGTGCGAAAACATTAACCTCCTCTGTCACGTCGTCAGTAAATGTTTTCGCACTCCGGTATAGACAGAATAGGAGTACGCCATGTCAAACGAGAAGGACTGGAAAGCCAACTGGGAAAGGACGAAGGAGCGCTTCGGGGCGTGGTGGAAGGGTGATCTGACTGAATCGCCGCTGGTATGCCTGCCCATTATGAAAAAAAACCCGGAACCGCCTGAGGCCGTGCCCGGCAACGACGACCCCCGGCGCAGGCGGACGGATCCGGACGTCGCGCTCGCCAACTTCCGAAATTACCTCCGCGCGTACGATTTTGCCGCGGATTCATATCCCGGGTTCGACGCGGACTTCGGCCCCGGGAGCCTCGCGCTCTATCTGGGCTGCGAGCCGGTCTTCGCGGAGGATACGGTCTGGTACCGGGAGTGCGTCAGCGATTCCTGGGAAAACCGCCCGATCGCTTTTGATGAAAACAACCCGTGGTGGCGGCTGCATTATCAGATGGTTAAAAAAGCGGCTGAGATGAGCGGCGGGGACTACTTGGTCAACATCCCCGACCTGATCGAGAACGTGGACACGCTGGCCTCCATGCGCGGGACGACGAACACCTGCTACGACCTGATCGACGAACCGGAGCTGATGAAGCGCCGCCTGTCCGAGCTGGACGAGGTATATTTCCGGTACTACGACCGTTTGTACGACGCGGTGAAGGACGAAAACGGCGGTTCCAGCTTCGCGGCTTTCCAGGTCTGGGGGCCGGGCAGGACGGCCAAGGTGCAGTGCGATTTCAGCGCGCTGATGTCGCCGGAGCAGTACCGGGAATTCATCGTGCCGTCTCTGACAAAACAGTGCGGCAGGCTGGATTTTTCCATCTACCACCTGGACGGCCCCGGCGCGGTCAAGCATCTCGGCGCGCTGATGGAGATCGAACCCCTGCGGGCGCTCCAGTGGACGGCCGGGAACGGCCAGCCCGACGGCGCGGACGAGAAGTGGTATTTCATCTACGACAAGGTCATGGAGGCCGGCAAATCGCTATGGATACACGTCGGAGAGGGCAGCGCCGGGGAACTGGTCGAAAAGGCGCGGAGGCTTGTGAGACGCTACGGCGTCAGGGCGACATACCTGCTGTTTCCGCATGTGGACGCCGAAACGGGGGAGGAAATACTGAAAGCGGCGGCAAAGGGGTTCAGGTAAAAGATGCGGCATGAAAACTTGTGCGCTGTAACAACAACTAAGGCAACCTCTATAAACCCCTTTTTGTCATTCTGAGCGTAGCGAAGAATCTTATGTTTTGGCTATTTAAGATCCTTCGCTTCGCTCAGGATGACAGTTAATAGAGGTTGCCCTAACTCTAATTGCAATGAGTTGCGGTGTACCGCAGGAAACGAGGAGCGGAGCATGTTCCTGAACATCGGTTTTACCGACGAGTGGTGGTATAAAAAGCACGGGATCAGGTTCGACAGGGCGGCTTTCATGGATCCCCTCCTTAAGGCGGCTCAGCAGGACAAAATGAACGGCGTCATGCGCGGCCTCTTTGACAAATGGCGCTTTCTGACATTCCCGGCCGCGAGCGTGGAGCCCTTCGGACACCGCTACACGCCGGCCATGTTCGGCGCTCCGATCCGCTATCAGATCGACCAGCCGCCCTGGGCGCAGACGATAAAACTGGAGAAAGACGTTATCATGTCGATGGAGCCTGTTACGGAAGCTGAACTGTCGGAGCATCCTTGCGTCAAAGAGATCATCCGACAGTGCGAAGTCATGAAAAAGGCCGGGCGGCCCGCTTCCGCGCAGCAAAACTTCGGCGGCGTTATGAACACGGCCATATATCTGCGCGGGGACAGCCTGTTCTACGATTTTTACGACGAGCCGGAGATGATCCGCAAACTGTTCGGCCTGATTGTAGACATGATTTTGACGTCCCATGAATATTTCTGCAAGATCGACGGCCATTTGTCTCCCATCGGCATAGGCAACTGTTCCGTGGCTATGCTGTCCCCGGAAATATACACCGAATTCGTCCGCCCGTTCGACATGCGTATCATGGAGTACGCCAGGGAAAGAGGGATCTCCTTCGGCATACATCAGGACAGCTTTCTCGACCCGTTTATCGAGGCGTACAGGGCCTTTGACTACGCCGCGGCGTTCGACATCGGCGCGGACACGGATGTGGCGCGTTTCCGGAGGGCTTTCCCGGAGCAGACGGTGAACGTATGCTTCTACGCCAGCACCCTTTCCGGCCATTCGGCGGAGGGTCTCTATGACTTCATGGCCGAAACGGCGCAAAAGGGCGGGCCGCTGGATAGGATCGGCTTCACGGTCACGGACATAGACATAGACGTTCCGATGGAAAAAATAATCGGCGTCTGCGACGCTTACGCGTACCTGAAAGACAAAGAGGAAAGAGAGGCGGTATGAGCGTGGATCAGGCTTACAACCGGCCGGAGGACTTGTGCCTCGCGTTCGGGAATTCCGAAAACATCTTCTACCTGGCAAAAGAGATAACAGACTTTGACAGCGCGCGCGGGAAGGGAAACATCGTATGGGACGAGTACATCCGGCGGCGTTCATTCAGCTGCAATCAGACCTTTTTCCCTTTCGAGGAAACTGAATCCACCCACACGAATTATCATCTGCCGCCTCAAAGCCTGCCCTTCAAGGTCGAGTTCCTGACGGAACGGGCATTGAGGCTGACTTTTTACGCCTCCGCCAACGGGCGCGAGGAGGCTATACCTAACCTGATGATCCCCGGGGAACTGCCCAAGTCCCCGTGGAGCGCGGCGGCTTCGGAAGACGGTATGATTTATCAAGGCGACGGCGCTTCTCTTGAGATCAACTATAAACCGATGAAAATCACGCTGAAAGACTCGGAGGGAAAGACCCTCACCCGGACTTTCTGCGTCCGTGACAACAAATCCATCCTGAACTCAAATCCTCTGCCCTTCTCCTTCGTCCAGAAGGTCGGCGACACGCGCCGTCAGATCGCGGCGACATGGGCCCTCGCCCCTGGGGAGCGCATCTACGGCTGCGGCGAATCCTTCACCGGCCTGAACAAGCGGGGGCAGAAGATCGACCTCTGGACGGAGGACGCGGCTGGGGCTCAGACGGATAAGATGTATAAACCCATCCCGTTCTATATGAGCAGCCGCGGATACGGAGTTTTCGTCCACACGGCCAGCCTGCTGTCCTTCGATTTCGGCCGCGCATATGACGGCGCGCAGACGATCTGCGGCGGCGGGGAAGTGTTGGATATGTTCTTCTTCATAGGATCGCCGAAAGAAATTTTAACCGAATACACCGCCCTGACCGGCCGGAGCACGATGCCGCCGCTGTGGTCGTTCGGGCTCTGGATGAGCCGGATCACCTACTTTTCCGAGCGGGAAGTCCGCGAGACCGCGCGGAAGCTGCGTGAAAACCGCATCCCCTGCGACGTGATCCACATCGACACGGGCTGGTTCGAACAGAACTGGATGTGCGACTGGAAGTTCGCAAAAGACCGCTTCCCCGACCCGAAAAAGATGATGGATGACCTGCGGGCCGACGGCTTCCGCGTATCGCTTTGGCAGCTCCCATATATTGAACCGGAGAATATCCTGTACGGCGAGGTCCTGGAAAAGGGCTATTTTGTAAAACAACCCGACGGCGAGCCTCCCTCGGGCCGGGCCGTGATCGACATGAGCAACCCGGAGGCCGTGTTGTGGTATCAGAAATTGCTGGAAGGGCTTTTCGCCCTGGGTGCTTCGGCCATCAAGGCCGATTTCGGCGAGGGCGCGCCGCTGGCCGGTTTATATTTTTCTGGGAAGACCGGCCTTGCCGAGCACAATCTGTATCCTCTCAGGTATAATCAGGCGGTATCCAATATCACCCAGAAGTGCATGAAAGGATCCGGCCAAGGGAGCGAGGCCGTGATCTGGGCGCGGAGCGCGTGGGCGGGGAGCCAGCGCTATCCCGTCCATTGGGGCGGAGACGCTGAAACCACCGACAGCGCCATGCTGGCGACGCTCCGGGCGGGGCTTTCGCTGGGACTGTGCGGCTTTTCCTTCTGGAGCCACGACATAGGCGGCTTCTCGCACATCTCGCCGAGGGAGCTGTACGGCCGGTGGCTGCCCTTCGGGATGCTGACCTCCCACAGCCGCTGCCACGGCGTGCCGCCCACGGAGCCGTGGGAATATGACGAGGCTTTTGTGGCCGAATTCCGGAAGGCCGTCGAAATGAAATATGTCCTCATGCCCTATATAGTCGAACAGGCGAGGATGTGCAGCGAAAAAGGCCATCCGTTGATGCGGACGTTATTTTTCGACTTTCCGGAGGACGAAACGGCCTGGCTGGTGGAGGACGAGTACATGTTCGGCGAAGATATCCTTGTCGCCCCGCTGTTCGAGGAAAACGCGCGGGAAAGAGACGTGTACCTTCCCCCGGGTGAATATACGGACTTCCAGACCGGGAAAGAATATTCCGGGCGCTGCTGGCGCCGGATCCGGGCCGGGGAGATACCTATTGTCATCCTGACGAGGAAAAACGCGGATATAAAAACAGCCCCGGCCGCGCAGCATATAGTCGTTTCGATTTGAAATGAGCTAAAAACGAGCGCGAGACGACCAATGTTCAGGGGCGTTTCGCGCGAAGTTTGAAGCTCAATTTCAAACGAAACGACAATACCGGGGAGATAAATTTCGTTTAGGAAAACCATCGTTTTCCCGGAAAGGAAGCGGCATGAACCGGATAAATACTGATAAAATCGCCCGTTACTTCGGGAACCTCCGGGGGAAGATCACTTTAGGGATCGACGGTTACATCGACGAGGTCTACCAGATCGTGGACACCCGGATCAGCCTGACCGAATACACCGTTTTCAGCAAAATGGGCCGGTTCGCGGAGCGCATCCTGGCCTGCGGCGGAGGCGGGCTAGGCAACGAGATCG
>WQUN01000107.1 GCA_009782085.1 Bacillota bacterium | reverse complement strand
CCGTCACCTACCAGGCGAACGTGGGCTATGACCTCTACAAAAACGGGGTAAAAGTCGGAAGCCTGGATGCGGCCTGGGCGCACGCCGGCGTCCAGAACAACAGCAATCCGGTCTACCTGAGCTCTTTCAAGGGGCTTGTGGATTCGGTGCATATTTATCCCGTAAAGCTCACCGACGCGGAAGTGCAGTGGGACAGAGACGGGACGATCAACACAAGGCGGGCCACGGCTGACGATATCGACCAGAACAAGATCGTCCCTCCGCCGGCTCCGATAATCCACAATGTGCCGGCGATAACCCCGGCGGCGCCTCCGACCGCCTCCGACCGCGCGGTTCCGATGATCGCCAAATACGAGTTTGACGGCAACATGACTGATTCCATCAACGGCGGGGGCTACAACGGGGTCATCTCCGCGAGCGACTCCTATGTGGATTCGTTCACGCTGAACGGCGTCGGCCGCGGCAAAGCGCTGGACGCTGGCAACGGCGGCGACACCATTGTCGGAGGCGCGAACGCGGCGCTCACGAACGCCCTCGGCGACAAATACACCATTACGGCGTGGGTAGCTCGCAATAAGGCGGACAGTAACGGCTCGGACACTCTGTTTTCCAAACGCTGGCCCGGTAACAACTGGGATCCGGAGCCTTTCAGCATGGTCTTGTACGCCACCGTAAACAAGATGAACATCGCCACGCCGGGCGGATGGCCCCCGGACTTATGGGTGGGCGACAATATGCTGAACAACACGGACTGGGCGCATATCGCCGTCTCCTTCAGCAAATCAGAGGGCATGGACGTGTACAAAAACGGCGGCCTGATGGCTCACTGGGGTCCGGAGACATTCGGCGGCGGCGTCTCAAACAACGCCAACGCGATATATCTCAGCCAGTTCCACGGGCTCACGGATTCGCTGCACATCTACGCCGCGAAGCTCTCGGCGGCGGAGGTGGCCTGGGACAGGGACGGCACGATCAAGACCAAAACGGCTGTCGCAAGCGACCTGACGGATTCGGTTGTTATCCAGCCGCCGACGCCCGTCCCCCACGCGGAGCCGGCCTTCGCTATAACCGCTCCCCCGGCGGACGCCCCTGCGGTTCCGATAGTGGCCGATTACGAATTTGAGGATAACATGCTGGACACGTCCGGACACGGCTACGATGGGACAATAGGCCCTTACGACCTGTACGCGGACGCGTTCGCCTACGGCGGACACGACAGCCGCGCCCTATGGGTCACGAACGCCGATCCTAAACGGCTCTCCACGCTGGGCGGCTCTGCGGCGATCCAGCTGAATCAGCTCTCCGACCAGTATACCGTGACCGCCTGGATCGCCCGGGACACCACCAATACGAATTGTTTCCTCTTCGCCAAGCGCACCGCCGACCAGTCGTGGATGCCCAGCGAGCCGTTTTTGCTGCGAACGTGGTCCGGCGGGGATTCCCAGCTCAACATAATGAAAGGCGGCTGGCTGACGCCGAACGTGGGCATAATCGGCCTGAACACCACCGCCTGGACGCACTACGCCCTGACATACCGGGCCAATCAGGGCCTGTATATCTATATCAACGGCGCCGAGAAATATCACTTGGGCGCCGACGTCATTGATCAGGGCGTCGTCAACAACAGCAACCCCATCATCCTCAGCGATTTCAAGGGGCTCATCGACTCGATGCGCGTCTACGCCGTTGCGCTGACGCCCGAGCAGGTCGGCTGGGAGATGTCGGGCACGCTGGGTACCCGCCCCGCCGACGCCGGCGACATAAACAAGGACCCGCTTCCGTCGCCCCCGGTACCGCCGGCGGCTCCCCCGGCGAACCCGGGCGGCGTATGGCCGGGCGTCCCGGTTAATACCGCTCCGGAACCCATCATCGCCTCCTTCAACTTTGACAATAATATACAAGATCAGGTGAGCGGCCTGGACAACGGGAAAAAGTCCCCGGCGCACAGTTACAGCCAGGGCTATTTCGGCCAGGGGCTCCTGATGGACGGCAAGCCGAACGTTGATATGACGATTTTGCCGACCTCAGACATGCTGAGGCGGATTTGCGGCGACTTTACCGTCTCTATGTGGATATACCCCGACAAGCTCTCCTCCGACCAGATGCTGCTTTCCAAGAGGTGGGAGAACAACTGGCAGTCCACGCCTTTACAGTTGTATCTGTTCAACAACGGCTCGGTCCGTTACAACGGCTATTACGGAACGTGGTACGAGGTCACGACCGCCGCGGGCGCGGTTTCCGCCAGGAAATGGACACATATAGCGGTCAGCTTCAACAACGGCGAAAAGGCCCGCTGGTATGTGAACGGAGTTGAAGTCATGTCCCAGGACGTGCCCTTCGACCTGGCGCCGAATGAGAACGAGTTCTCGCTTCTGAACTTCAAGGGAACCCTCGACGAACTCAAATTTTACTCGGCCGTACTTACAGGGGACGAGGTCAAGCTGGACATGGACGGCAGGCTGGCGACCCGCCCGGCGGTCTGGGACGATATCCCGCCGGTCAGAAAGTACGTGGACGCGAAGCTGGTGCGCGTGGACATGCCCATCGGCAAGACTGACATGAACAACAGCCATCTTCGCTACTATAACCAGGCCGAGCGCAACCTTTCAGGACCAAACGCGGTGGACTGGCCCGAAATGACCATCACCATTCCGGACGCGGAGGGAGTCCCGGCGACTCAGCCGCTGTTCAGGAACGGTTCCGCCGAGATATTCCAGATAATGATGGAGATGGGCGATAAACGGTACGATTACTTCCAGCTGCCCACCGACAGCGCCATAGAGCCCGGCAACCACTGGATGCGCGGGATCAGCTGGCTTTGGGGGCAGTGCTATATCTACTCTACGGACAACTCCGCCCGGTCGTGGATGACCGACTATGAGCTGTGGACGTTCCCGGTGATCATCAAAGGCGCGGGCAAAGTCACCGATGTGACGCTGAAATACGACGGCAAGGCGATATACAATAAAACCGGCCTGAGCTACGACTCCCTGACGCTGCTTCTTCCGGCGAGCGCAAAAAACAAGTCCTATTCGATTAGCGTAAACGGCGGAGCGGAGCAGTCCTTCGAGGCCGGCTGGAAGCCGATTGAGGGCGGGAACCCGGTCAACGAACGCACGGACATAAATCTCGTTACCGATACGGGCTTCACGGTCCAAAACCTGAAGAATCCGGAGAAATTCTCGAACCAGGCCGAGTGGGACGCCGACAAGGCGGCTCTGTCAATCGGCGGGCCGGCTCGGCCGGCGGCCCCCGTAAAGGCGGCTCTGCCGTCGGAACACCTTGGGCTGGACGTGCCGCGCTCAGGCGTGACGACTTACGCGGCGGCCCTCGCGGCGGGCATGGACGGCGGCTTCTATATTGACAACAGCCCCAACGCGGTCCGCACGAGCGCCTACTCGAACATCGGCACCCCGGCGACATACGCCCGGCACATAAGCGATCTGGGTATCGACCTGGTGTACGAGCAGTCGAAGTCCGGCGACGGCGGGCAGACGTTCGCCGGCACGGTGATGGACAGTTTGGCGCGGGCCCTGGGTGAGAAAAACATAAAGATCGGCGTGGTCCCGGACGCTGAGTTCGGGCGGCCGTTCCTCCAGCACCCGAATCTGTCGCTGTTCAGCTACTCACTGCCGGAGTACCACGCCCCGCTGTACCGCGAGACCGCGCTGACGGCGCAGAGGCTGCTGGGCTACGGGAACATGGCGGGCGTCAACGTGGGCGCGGACAACTCGGCCTACGAAGCGTACTGGAGTTGGGCCCCGGTCATCCCGAACAGGCCGTTCGGCGAGGCTCTGTCTAACCTGTATAACTCCGACAGGCCGGAAATGCTCATTTCCCCGACCTTGCGGGGCACCTGGTACGGCCCGATGGATTATGAGACATACGCCGGATCCGTGGCCGATTTTGTGAATTATTTGACGGGGTTCAACGACGTGTTCCGGCAGTTCGGGTATTTTAACAACGCCGTTTCCTCCGTCGACCCGTCGCTGACTCTGATCAGCGGTTCCTACGGCTCCAGCCCGGGCGTCGGCTCGAGCGGCGGATGGGCCTGGGGAACGATACCGGTGCGCGAGATGTACGAAAACGTCTCCGTCATGCAGGCTTACGACTGGAACGAGCTGAACTCGTCGAAGCCTCTGCACAACGTGTCCCTCATCGACAGGATGCGCAGCTATTATCCCAACAAGGCCGCCTGGTCGATTTTGGACGACTACCTCCTGCACTTTGAGAAGATGCAGCGCGAGGCGGAATGGGCGATGGCCCTGACGCGCGGCCTGAACGGCATCGGGACGAACACCGTGCCAAACGACGTCGGCGATTATGCGGCTCCGGACAAGATAGCCGCGCTTAAAAACGTCACAGACTGGGCGCACAGGTACGGCGGGACCTTCGCCATGACGGAGCCGGACGCCTCCGTCGGCGTGATGTTCGTGTTCGAGCAGGCCTTGCTGAAGCCGGTGCTCCACGGCGTCAACGGCCCCTTTGACCAGTTGTACAACGCCTCCCACGAAGGCAAGACCAACGAGGCGATGGTCATGCTCCAGGCGGCCGGCTGGCCGGCCAAGATCATCACCCCCGAGGAACTCAGACGCGGCCTGCCGGACGGCATGAAGGCCATTCTGCTGGTGGGCCTGGGCGGGACGGACGGCTCCTGGCACTGGTACGACGGCATTGAGGACGAGTTGAAAGCGTTCGCGGACAACGGCGGGATTTTCGTGGCGGACGACATGTCAATCGTCCCCGCGGGAGTGACCGCGGTGAAGCCCGGCATCAGTATGGCCTCCTACATCGGGCAAAGCGATAAGGACGAGACAGGTACGCTTATCAATCGGAACGCCGCGAATATAGAGGCGTTTTGCGGGGCGATGAGCGCCGCCGGGGCTGAAGCCCCGCTGGCGGTGACAGGCCAAAAAGACGCCTGGGCGGTTCCGTCGAGGGCCGGCAATACCGAATACCTGACAGTCGTTAACGAGAAACACGACAACAACGCCAACGAAGTCACAGGACGGACGGTCGGCCTGACGTGGAACGCCGCCAAGGTTTCGGGCAAAACGGTATACGACGTGAGGACGGGCCAAAGGCTCGAAACTTTGCCGGCGACGGCCGACCTGACCGCGCACGGCTTCCAG
>WQUN01000106.1 GCA_009782085.1 Bacillota bacterium | reverse complement strand
GTTACCTCCTCTTTCATCATTCACTTTAATAGTCCGCTGGGTTTCAATGTCCGCAGCGACTGCGCGCGTGTTTTATGGGTAAAGTATAGATTGCGGGTTTGAATAAAGTATGACCATTTTGTAAACATTCGCGGCAAGCGGAAAAACAAATCGGAAAAACAAATTCGTCTCAGCCGAAATTTTGATAAAAAAGCACTTGATTCGCTCGGGCGGATGTGTTATAGTCTCTGTACGATATACAAATGTGCGCGTTTGGAGAACATATGGAGAATGCACGGAATACAATGCAAGAAAGCACCCGCGGCCGCGACCGGCCCATCGGCGAAAAGAACCTCATAATCGTGGACGCCGCAGTCCTGCCAGAGGTGATGCTCCGCGTGCTGGAGGCAAAGCGCCTGATGGAGCACAACCGGATCAGGACGGTCCGGGAGGCTATCGAGAGCGTCGGGATAAGCCGGAGCGCCTTTTATAAGTACAAAGACGCCGTTTTCCCGTTTTACGAGAACACCAGGGGCCGCACCCTCACCATGGCGATGAACGTGGACAACGCGCCGGGGCTTTTGTCCCGCGTGCTGAACATCATCGCCGGGCACGGGGCCAACATCCTGACGATAAACCAGACCATCCCGATCAACAACGTCGCGAACGTCACCGTGACCATAGAAACGCGCGAATCCGACGTCTCCGCGCTGGCCGAGGCGATCTCGGCGGACAAAGGGGTGTCGGGGATGAAGATATTGGCGAGGGAATGAGTTCTGTCGGAGGTGTGATATGGGATTCCCGGCGTTTGGCGGTTTTGGACTTATGGGATCGGCCGTTCCGGTGATAGCGGTCATAATTTTTGTCCTCGTTATCGGAGTTATTATTGCCGCGGTTATAAAAAGCGGCGTTCAGTGGAATAAAAATAACAACTCGCCCGTCCTGACGGTGGACGCGAAGATCGCGGCGAAACGCTCGGCCGTCAGCGAAAGTTCGCGCCATGCCGGGAGCGACATGTCGGTCTACAATACTTCGACGTTCACGACATACTACGCGACCTTCGAGGTCGAAAGCGGCGACCGCATGGAGCTGCGCGTGCCGGGGAGCGAATACGGCCTGCTGGCGGAGGGAGATACGGGCAGGCTGACGTTTCAGGGGACGAGGTATAAGGGGTTCGAGAGGAACAGACAGGAGGGAAACACATGATAAACATAGCCATACTCGGATACGGCGTGGTAGGCTCCGGCGTTTACCGGGCCATAGCCCACAACGGGGCGCGCCTGGCCGGGATCGCCAAGGACAGCGTCCGCGTCAAGCGCGTCTGCGATTTGCGGGATTTCCCCGGCGACCCGGCGGAGAGCCTGCTTACCCGCGATTTCAACGATATTCTGAACGACGGCGAGATAAGCCTTCTGGTGGAGTCTATGGGCGGGGAGCACCCGGCGCTGGAGTACACGCGCGCGGCCCTGTCGCGGGGGATGCACGTGGTCACGTCCAACAAGAACGTGGTCGCCGCCCACGGCCCGGAGCTGATGGCTCTGGCCAGGGAAAACCGCGTCAGCTACCTCTTCGAGGCCAGCGTCGGCGGGGCGATACCCGTGATAAGGCCGCTGACCCAGATACTCATGACCGACGAGATCACCCGGATCATGGGCATCGTCAACGGGACAACGAATTACATCCTCTCGCGGATCGAATACGACGGCATGAGCTTCGAGGAGGCCCTGAAAGAGGCCCAGCGCCTGGGCTACGCCGAAAAGGACCCGTCGGACGACATAAACGGCGTGGACGCCGTCCGGAAACTGGCGATTTTGCTGTCGCTCGTGCTCGGCAAGCACGTGGACTATAAAACGATCCACACGGAGAGCATGTCGGAAGTCACCGTGGACGATTTTATAATGGCCGGCGAATTCGGCAGGACGATAAAGCTGCTGGTCATCGGCGACATTGTCGGCGAGCGCTCCGTCCAGGCCGTCGTCGCGCCGTTTCTTATAAAGCTCGACACCCCGCTTTCCGCCGTGAAGGACGCCTACAACGGCGTGTTCGTGACCGGCAGGATAACCGACGACATCATGCTCTACGGCAAGGGCGCGGGCAGCCTGCCGACGGCCGCCGCCATAGCCAGCGACATAGTCTACGCCGCCTCGCACCAGGGCACGCACATCCCCCACGTCTGGGACAGCGAGCCGGCGGACATCGTATCCTTCGACGACATGGTCTTCGCGCGGTTTGTCCGGTTCACCGGCGGCGGGAAGTACGCCGCGGACGCCGTCAAAGCGGCGTTCGGCGGCGAGAGCGTCCTGGCGGGGGAAAACGGCCAGCGGGCGTTCCTGGCCCCGCCCATGTCCGAGAGGGACTTTGGCCAGGCCCTGAAAAAGCTGAAAGCGGCGGACCCGTCCGTCGAGATAAAGAGTTCGTACAGGTCGGAGTGGTAAAGTGCTCAAAACCGTGATTTTCGATATGCACGGCGTGATTCTGAGGGACCCGGACGGGAAGTTCATGCCGTATGTGCGCCGGGCGTTTCCGCAAAAGACCGAAGAGGAGGTTTTCCCGCTCTGGGACGAGGCGGAGTGCGGCAGGTTCACCTCGCATGAGTTCCTGCGGCTTGTGGGTTACGGGGGCGACCTGGCGGAGATCGAGAGGAACTATCTCGACACCCTCGAAATGGACGGGGAATTTCCGCCGTGCGCCGCGGCTTTAAGGGAAAAATTCCGGCTGGCTTTGCTGTCGGACGACATATCGGAGTGGAGCGCGTATATCCGGCATAAGTTTGCCCTGAACGAACTGTTCGACGAAATCGTGATAAGCGGGGACGCCGGCGTGAAAAAGCCGTCCCCGGAGATCTACCGGCTGATGCTTGAAAAACTTGGCCAGCCGGCGGCGGAGTGCGTTTTCATCGACGACAGGCGGCGGAATTTGGCGGCCGCCGCCGGGTTGGGCATGGGGACGGTATATTTCAACAGGAGAGGTTTGGAATACGCAGGCAAAAGCGTGACAAGTTTTAAGAATTTGGTGGAATTTTCACTGTAATAGTTCGAAAGGACTGTTTGTCGAATGGAAAGCAACAAAACGGTTATCCGCCAAGCCAATTTGGGGGACGTTTCCGCCATTTGCGAGTTGTTTTATGAGCTTGACACACACGAGATCGCTTTGCAGCCGGAGCACATTCAAAGAGGCGAGCGGACTGTCGATTATCTGTCGGAAATATATATTCTGGAAGGACTGGTAACTTGCTCATCGTACAAAAATTCGGCGGCTCGTCCGTCGCCGACAACGAACGGGTCCTGCGCGTGGCGAAGCGCATCACCGACACTTACCGCCAGGGGAATAAGGTCGTCGCGGTCCTGTCCGCCCAAGGCGACACCACGGACGACCTCTATGAAAAGGCTTATTCCGTCAACCCGAACGCCAGCAAGCGGGAGCTGGCCATGCTGCTGTCCACGGGCGAGCAGCAGTCCGTGGCGCTTATGTCCATGGCTATCCACGGCCTAGGCTATCCGGCCGTCTCGCTGACGGGCATCCAGGCCGGCATATACTCCTCCTCAGCCCACGAGAACGCCCGGATCAGGCGCATCGAGCCCGGGAGGATCCAGACGGAGCTGGATAAGAACAACATCGTGCTGATCGCGGGCTTCCAGGGGGTCAACCGCTACGGCGACATCACCACGCTTGGCCGCGGGGCCTCGGACACCACCGCCGCCGCTATCGCCGCGGTTTTGGGGGCCGACCTGTGCGAGATTTACACCGACGTGGAGGGCGTCTACACCGCCGACCCGCGCGTGGTCAAAAACGCGCGGAAGATCGGCGAGCTCAGCTTCGACGAGATGCTGGAGCTGGCCTCCCTCGGCGCGAAGGTTCTGGCCACGCGCTCCGTGGAAATGGCCAAGAAATATCACGTAAAACTGGTCGTCCGCTCGAGCTTTACCGACGCCCCGGGGACCGAAATCAAGGAGGAATGCAAAGTGGAAAATACATTCATAAGCGGCCTGGCGGTGGACAAGGACGTCGCGAGCATATCGCTGATCGGCCTTAGGGACAGGCCGGGCATCGCGTTCCGGATATTCTCGCTTCTGGCCAAGGAGAGGATCTCCGTCGACATAATCCTCCAGTCCATCGGCCGCGACAACACCAAGGACATATCGTTCACCGTGGCCAAAAGCGACCTGAAACAGGCCCTCGCGGCCCTGGAGACGGCCAAGAACGCCATAGGCTTCACCGACATCACGCATAACGCCGGGATAGCGAAGCTCTCCGTCGTGGGCGCCGGCATGGCCTCCAACCCGGGCGTCGCGTCTAAGATGTTCGAGGCCTTGTCGGACGCCGGGATCAACATAATGATGATCTCCACGTCGGAGATAAAGATTTCCGTGCTGATAGACGCGCACGACGCCGACAGGGCGGCGAACGCCGTGCACGACAGGTTTTTCATGGAAAACGAGTTCGAGTTCGCCGAGAAATTCTAGAAACTGCAAATCCAATAACGGGAGGAATGATTAAACGATGAAAAAGATCAGAATGGCGATCGTGGGCGTCGGATACGTCGGCCGGAATTTTCTGAAAGTCCTGGAGCAGAGGAATTTCCCGCTGGATCCGGACGCGTTCGCGATGTTCGACATCCGGACGGGCGAAAAGAAAGACTTCATGGGCCGGGAATACATCATCCAGGAGCTGAAAGAGGATTCCTTCGACAGGGGCTTCGACATCGCGCTGTTCGGCGTGGAGGGGAACGTCAGCGAGAAGTTCGCGCCGATCGCCGCCGCGAAGGGCTGCGTGGCGGTGGACAACAGCTCTTTTTTCAGGCTGGACGAGGACGTGCCCTTGGTCGTGCCGGAGGTCAACCCGGAGGACGCGTTCAAACACAAGGGCATCATCGCGAACCCGAACTGCTCCACGATTCAGGCCGTGGTGGCGCTCTACCCGCTGTACGTGAAGTACGGGATCAAGCGGATCGTTTTCTCGACGTATCAGGCAGTCTCCGGCGCGGGGATGAACGGCATAGCCGACCTGGAGAGGACGCTTAAAGGAGAGCCGGCCGCGTATTTCCCGCATCAGATAGCGGGCAACTGCATCCCCCACATCGACGCGTTCACGGAGGACGGCTACACCAAGGAAGAGCTCAAAATGATCAACGAAACGCGCAAGATCATGCGCGCGCCCGACCTTAAGATCACCGCCACGGCGGTGCGAGTGCCGGTGTACGTCGGCCACTCGGAATGCGTGAACGCGGAGCTGGGCGGGCCGTTCGAGATGAGCGAGCTTGTGGAGACGCTAAAGGCCGCGCCGGGCGTCGTCGTGAAGAACGACTTCGCCAGGGGCGAGTACCCCATGCCGCTGGACTGCGCCGGGACGGACGAGGTCTATGTCGGCAGGATCCGCCGGGATTTCAGCGCGGACAACGGCGTCAACCTCTGGGTCGTCGCGGACAACGCCAGGAAGGGCGCGGCCACGAACGCCGTGCAGATAGCGGAATTGCTGGCGGGGCGGATGTAGCGAAAAAATAACCGCCCTCTCATCCCCATGACCGTGGCGGTTATTTTCTGAAAACAATTAGGAGATCAGCCGCCAGCCCTGTGGGCGGGGCCGCAGGGGGGAGCGTGTTCCGGCACGCTCCTCTCTGTTTAATATAATGCTATTGTATCATTCCTATACTAAATTGTCAACAAAAAGGAGCTCCCAGACATGAACCTGACCCTGATGTCCGATTTTTACGAGCTGACCATGCTCCGCGGCTACCAGCGCGCCGGCTTCCGGAACAAGAAGGCCGTCTTTGACCTGTTCTACCGGAAAAATCCCTGCGGGAACGGCTACGCCATAGCCGCCGGGCTCGAACAGGCCGCCGATTATATCGAAAACCTGCGCTTCGGGCCGGACGACCTGGATTACCTCAGCCAAACCGCCGGGTTCGACGGCGAATTCATCGAATATCTTCGGGATTTCCGCTTTACCGGGGACGTCCTGGCGGTCCCGGAGGGGACGGTGGTCTTCCCGAACGAGCCGTTCATCCGCGTCACCGCGCCGATCATGGAGGCCCAGTTCCTGGAGACGGCGCTCCTGAACATCGTCAACCATCAGAGCCTGATCGCCACAAAGGCCGCCCGCGTCGCGTGGGCCGCCGGCGGCGAGAATGTCCTCGAAATGGGCACAAGGCGGGCGCAGGGGCCGGACGCCGGCCTCTACGGGGCGCGCGCGGCCATAATCGGCGGCTGCGGCGCGACCTCGAACGTCCTGGCCGGGAAGATGTTCGGCGTCCCCGTGCGCGGCACCCACGCCCACAGCTGGGTCATGAGCTTCCCGGACGAGCTGACGGCCTTCCGGCGGTACGCCGAGGTATTCCCGGACGCCTGCGTGCTGCTGGTGGACACCTACGACACCCTTCGCTCCGGCGTGCCGAACGCGATACGCGTTTTCCGGGAGATGCGCGAACGCGGCGCTTCGCTCAAAAACTGCGGCATACGCCTGGACAGCGGCGACCTGGCCTATCTTTCGAAAAAGGCCCGGAAAATGCTCGACGAGGCGGACCTGCAGGAAGTGGTCATCTCCGCCTCCGGCGACCTGGACGAAAACCTGATCGGCGACCTGAAGACGCAGGGCGCGAAGATCAGCGTCTGGGGCGTCGGCACGAACCTTATCACTTCCCTGGACTGCCCGGCGTTCGGCGGGGTCTATAAGATGGCCTGCGAGATCGGCGAGGACGGCGCGCAGTATCCCAAGATAAAGCTCTCGGAGAACCCGGAGAAGGTCACGAACCCGGGCATAAAGAAGGTTCTGCGGCTTTACGACGTGGAGACGGGCAAGTTCAAGGCCGACCTGATCGCTTTGGAGGACGAGTCCTACGACGCGTCGGAGGATCTGACGATCTTCGACCCCCTGGCCACGTGGAAGCGGATGACCCTCCGGGCCGGCGAATACCGTATCAGGGAACTGCTGGTCCCGGTTTTCGCCGGGGGGAAGCGGATATACGATTCTCCGGGCACGATGGAGATACGCGCAAACTGCCGGGCCGAGCTGGACACGCTCTGGGACGAGCACAAGCGGCTGACGAACCCGCAGATCGCCTATGTGGATCTGTCGCAGAGGCTTTACGACCTGAAAGACAGGATGATCGCGGAGGCAAGAAAAGCGTAGCGCGAAAATTAACCCTTTAATTTTTGCCGAAAATATGATAAATTGGTATATAACACAAGGCACGCAAACATCCGCCAAGGAGGGATCCGCATGAAAAAAACCGTCAACGTCGGCCTCGTCGGCTACAAGTTCATGGGCAGGGCCCACAGCAACGCCTACAGGCAGGCCGGGAAGTTCTTCGACATGAGCGCGGACGTCGTTATGAAGGCGCTGTGCGGCCGCGAGGAAAACTGGGTCAAAGAGAGCGCCGAAAAGCTCGGCTGGGAAGGCTATGAGACCTCCTGGGAGGAACTCGTCCGAAGGCCGGATATCGACGCGGTCGACATCACGGCGCCGAGCAATACCCACAGGGAAATCGCCATTGCCGCCGCGAAAAACGGCAAGCACGTATTCGTCGAAAAGCCCCTGGCGCTCAATAGCTCCGACGCGAGGCAGATGCTGGCGGCGGCGGAGGAAAACGGGATCAGGCATCAGATCGGCTTCAACTACAGGTTCGCTCCGGCGGTGCTTCTTGCGAAAAAAATCATCGACGAGGGGAAGATCGGCAAAGTATTCCATTTCAGGGGCAATTATCTCCAGGACTACATTATCGACCCGTCTTTCCCGCTGGTCTGGCGGCTGGATAAAAAGGTCGCCGGCTCCGGCTCCCTCGGCGACCTCGGCGCTCACGTGATCGACCTGGCGCGGTTTCTGGTCGGGGACATAGACAGGGTCACCGGCATAACGAGGACGTTTATAAAGGAACGGCCGGTCGTCGAGCGGATGACCGGGCTCTCGGGAAAGGCCGCGGGCGACGCGCCGATGGGCGAGGTCACCGTGGACGACGGGGCGGCGTTTCTGGCGGAGTTCAAAAACGGCGCGATGGGCGTCTTTGAGGCGACGAGGTTCGCCGCCGGGCATAAAAACGCGCTCACCTTCGAGATAAACGGGAGCAACGGAAGCCTGAAATTCGAGCTGGAGCGGATGAACGAGCTCCAGTATTTCTCCAGGGACGACGCTCCGGACGAGCAGGGCTTCCGCACCATCGGCGCGACCGAGGACACGCACCCATATATCGGGCACTGGTGGCCCGCCGGCCATATAATCGGCTATGAGCACACATTCATACACGAGATATACGAATTCATCGAGGCTGTCGCGAACGACAGAAAGACCTCGCCGGACTTCGGCGACGGGCTGAAGTGCTGCCAGATCCTGGACGCCGTGGAGAAGTCCGCGGATACGGGGATGTGGGTGGCCGTGGACGAGATGTGAAAAATAAAATCCATCCAGGGAGGCGATTTTGTGACTGTCTGCCCCAAATGCGGCGCTGAAATCCCGGAAAGCGCCAAATTCTGCACGGCCTGCGGAGCGGTTCTCGCCGCGCCCGTTCCGGAGGCCCCGGTTGTTTCGCCGGTTCCGCCCGTTCCGGAATACCGGGCGGACGCGCCCGTTCCCAACGAGCCCGTCCCGGCGGCCGTTTTGCCCGGCTACGCTCCCCCCGCGGCGGCTTCCGCCGGAACCGGGGATCGCGCGCCCGCGGCAGGCGCGATAAGGGCCCTGCCGCCGGATAAGTACGGGTATCCGGACAAGGATCACGCGTCCGCGGCAGGCGCGGTAAAGGCCGCCGGCGGGTCGCCCGTTTTTCTGATCGCGGTTTTGCTGTACACGGCCGGCGTCGCGATAAGCGCGGCCGGTTATTTCGGCCCGGCGGGCGGACTTTTCGGCCCGGGGTCGCCGGGCGGTTTGTCGGGCGCGGCGGTCGGCTATCTGTTGGCCCTTGTCCCGCAGGTGCTCATATGTATCGGATTGTGGGCGTTTTTCGTCGCCTGCCGCGGCCGGGGGCCGGTCGTCGGGACCGCGGGGCTTTCGCTGATCAAAAGCGGGACGGTCATATACCTGGTCTTTGTCTTTATCGCGGCCGCCATAACCTTTTTCATCGGCGTTTTCGTGGGCGTTCTGTTCGCCAACGGCGGAAGCCTGGCGTCGCTTACCGCGCTTACCGATTTCATCGAGCAAAACATTCCTTGGGACCTGACGATCATATTCGGGATTTTCCTGATCGTCGCGATTGTGGCGCTGGCCGTACTGATTTTGGTCATTATATACTTCTTCGCGGTCCTCCGCATCATCAACGCCGCCAGGCTGGCCGCCACCGGCAAGCCGCATAAGAGAGTGACCGCGTTCGTGCCGGTCCTGAATTTTCTGGCGGCGGCCCTTTTCCTGATTTCCCTGGTCTCCTCCGGCGCGGTTTTGGCCTCCCGTAACGGCGGCCTGGCGTCCGTAGTCAATCCGTATGTGGCCGGCAGGTTGTCGGGTTTCCTGTCGTTTCTTCCGGCTTCGTCCTCCGGCTCGTTTGGAATATTGGGGCCGCTGTGTTCCGCCGGGTTCCTGATCCTCGTGTCCGTCGGGATTTTTATGTACAAAAGCGCGGCGTCCAGGGACATATGACCTTGCTTCATTCAAAGGGGTGGCGATGGTGGGGGGCATATTCAGCGTCGGGTATACCGCCTTTTCGGTTACGGAGTTTACCGACGTGCTGAAACGTTTTGGGATAGGCCTGATAGCGGATGTCCGAAGCAAACCGTATTCAAGCCGTTATAAGGAGTATGACAGGGAGAATTTATCATATGTTCTGGCGGGACACGGCATAATCTACAGGCATTACGCAAAAGAGTTCGGCGCTCAGCAAACCGAGCGGCGTTTCTTTTCCGGCGGATATCTGGATTTTGAAAAATTCGCGCGTTCGGACAGTTTCAGGGACGGAATGGCAAAGATACAAGAAGCCGTGGAGCGAGGTTATTCCATAGCTTTTCTGTGCGCGGAGAAAAACCCGGCTAATTGTCACCGCTCTATTTTGGTTTCACGGGCTTTCCGGGATGTCGGATATGACGTTAAGCATATTCTGCAGGGAGGCGCTACCGAATCGCAGGAGGATATTGACGCGCAGCTGCTGGACGAGTATTTTCCGGACAGGATGCAAATGTCTCTGTTTGATATGAAAACCGACGCCGAATTATTAGTTGAAGCCTATAGAAACCGAAACGCCGAAATCGGCTATCGGCCGGAGGAGATAAACCATGATTTTGCAAACGATAGGCTTTACGAAAAAATCGGCCCGGCAGTTTTTTGATTCATTAAAATCGGCTAAGTCCAATTTACTCATCGACATACGGCTAAATAACAATTCGCAGCTTTCCGGTTTTACAAAAAGCGAGGATTTAGCGTATTTTCTCGACGAGATATGCGGTTGCGCCTATATTCACGAAATAAATCTGGCGCCGACAAAAGAATTGCTTGACGGCTACCGAAACAAGCGGATTTCATGGGACGAGTACGCGAAACGCTACAAAGAGCTAATAGCCCAACGCGGTATTTGCGATAATTTTATCGGGCGTTTTGCGGCATATGAGCGGGTCGTATTATTGTGCAGCGAACCGCTGCCCGATAAATGCCACCGCAGGCTGGCCGCCGAAATGCTTTGCGACGCCAATCCCGGCGTCGTGACGGAGCATTTGTAAGAAGGTGTCGGTTTGAAGCTAAAGATAGCTGTCCTTGCCGTGTCAAACAAGCGCCGTCACAATGATGATTACGGCCGCTGCGTGGCCGGCGTTACCGAAAACGGCGAATGGATACGCCTTGTCGCCGATAAAGACGGGGACTCCTTGCCTGTCAATACCGGATTGAGACCCATGTCACTCATTGAAGCCAATGTTGAATATGCCCCGCTGGTACATCAACCCGAAAACGCTGTCCTTATAGATTACAGATTTGCAGGCGGCGACATAAAAAACTATTTGGCAGCTCTCAAACCTTGTTTGGAGCGGTATGTATTCGGAAATCCGTCAAACCGTTTGAATGAGAACGAGATGAGGGAAGTTAGGGGTTCGCTGCGCCTTATTTTAGTCCGAAATCTTGAAATTTACAGCAGCGGCAGATGGAAAGTGAGATTTACGTATAACGAATGCGATTACGCGGATATTGCCATGACAGACCCGAAACACTACAGGAACGAAAGATTTGACAGCGCTTACATACTGGTTAGTTTGCCGAACGCCGAGCGCTGTTACGGCGGCTACTATAAGTTTGCCGCAGCAATATATCCGGTATATCACTCACCGGGAACGCGTCGCACCAACTAAAAGCGGCATTCCTGACGGAGGTAATAACATGCACGACGGCGACTACACACAACTCCCGCATGACCGCCTGGCCGATCTCCGCCGCGCCCTTCTGTACCGCTACGGCGCGGTTGCCGCCCGGAACCTCCGCCTGGACATGTCCCGCGGCAAGCCCGGACGCGACCAGCTCGACCTGTCGTCGGGCCTGCTGGACTGTCTGACAAAAGACGACTACATGTCCAGGAACGGGATTGACTGCCGGAACTACGGCGGCCTGGACGGCCTGGCCGAGATGAAGGAGATATTCGCCGACATACTGTCCGTGGAACCGTCGGAAGTCATCGTCGGCGGTAATTCCAGCCTGAACATGATGTTCGACAACATCGCGTCCAACATGTCCCACGGCGTCCGCGACCAGGTCCCCTGGCAGAAGCAGGGCAAGGTCAGGTTCATATGCCCGGTGCCGGGTTATGACAGGCACTTCGCCATTTGCGACTATTTCCACATAGAGATGATCCCCGTGCCAATGACGCCGGAGGGCCCCGATATGGACGAGGTGGAGCGCCTGGTGGCCGGGGACGGGATGATAAAAGGCATGTGGTGCGTCCCGGTGTTCTCGAACCCGGACGGGTGCGTCTATTCGGAAGAAACCGTCCTGCGCCTCGCGAACATGAGGCCGAAGGCCGCGGATTTCCGGCTCTACTGGGACAACGCCTACCGCATCCACCACTTCGAGGGAGAACTGCGGCCTCTGCCAAACATCATCCGCGAGTGCGAAAAGGCCGGGAACCCGCATATGCCGCTGGAGTTCTTCTCGTTCTCCAAAATCAGCTTTTCGGGCGCGGCCGTGTCGGCCGTCGTCTCCTCCGCCTCGAACTGCGAGTTCATATTAAAGCGCCTGAGCGTCCAGACCGTCGGCCCCGACAAGCTGAACATGCTCCGGCACGCGCGCTTTTTCAAAAACGCGGCGGGCGTTTACCGGCATATGGAGAAAATGGCCGTTTTGGTGCGAGCCAAATTCGACTGCCTGGACGGCGTTCTGCGCGAAAACCTCGGCGGGAAGGGCATCGCCGCATGGAACAATCCCGGGGGCGGCTATTTCGTCAGCTTTGACACTTTGCCGGGCTGCGCGAAAAGGGTTTACGACCTCTGCAAAAACGCGGGCGTGGCTCTGACCGCCGCGGGGGCGACCTACCCCTACGGTCGCGACCCGAATGACTCTAACATCCGCCTCGCGCCCACATACCCGGAGACAGACGAACTTAGGCAGGCCGCCGAGGTGTTCTGTCTGGCGGTCGAGCTGGCCTCGGCGGAGAAGCTGCTGGGCGGGTTCAATGGGTAAGGAACTGTCCAGAAATAACATGCACATTTTTTTGAAACGACGAACGCTTCTACGGCGTTTCAAAAAAATATTTGATCAGTTTATTTCTGGACAG
>WQUN01000105.1 GCA_009782085.1 Bacillota bacterium | reverse complement strand
GTGGGAAAACATCACTAGACTTCTTCGGAAATTGGCGTTTGTCATTCTGAGCGAAGCGAAGAATCTTGATTTTAAGACCCTTCGCTGCGCTCAGGGTGACAGCGGGAAATCAATTTCCGAAGAAGTCTACTTAATCAGCTTCTTTTCACATCATTTTATCCTAAGCAGCTTCCTAAAAACGCCGCCCAAAAACCGCGGCAGCTTGATCACGCGAATTCTCATGCACGTTCCCCTCCATGCCATGTTTTTCCGATTAGCACAAGAACAGGTTCCACACGCCGAAAATTATGAGCGCCGCGGCTATCACCAGCACCCACATCGGGATCAGCAGCCCGAGGATGATCCCCAGGCCGACGCATAAGGATATGAGCCCGACTATTTTCCGGCGCATAACGTACCTCCTCTGCCGGGACTGCCAGCCGCAGTCCGGTTAGATTATAATATGCGCCGGCCTGAAAATAAAAGCGTGTCCGGACGGCGATTTCACAGTGAATTTATCGCCTCTTTGTCCCGTTTTATCACTTTGCGCCGCGTGAATTCGTCCCTGTCCCGCTCCTCCAGCGTCTCCTGTATCTTCTTGACCAGGCTCTCGTACCGGGGGATGGTGATGTTTTTCAAAGCGTTCGCGCGCTTCTGGGTCTGCCTGATGGCCATTGCCAGGCGGTAGGCGGAGTTCTCGATCATCGCCAGGGTGATCGTCAGGTCCTTTACCTCGTTGAACTTGGAATAGGCCTCGTCCATGGCCGTGGTCGTGTTCAGGAACCCGAAGCTCGGCTTCCGGCGCGTGGAGTTGTCGTAGCTTACTATCGGTATCTCCACGCCCATAACGCTCCGCGCGCGCAGGCGGATCGTCCCCTCCTGCGGCACGCCGTAGCTGAAGCGCTCCACGTTGCCGATGCCCATGTCGATGTTGGCCTTCTGGAGCGCGGCGTAGGCCTCGGTGAAGACGCGGTCGATGCTCGCCTGGAGGTCCTTCGCCTTTTCGTTCAGCTCCATGATCTCCTTGATGAGCACGTTGCGCTTGCGGTCCAGGAGGTCGTAGCCCTGCCTGGAGAGCTGGAGCGTGTTTTTCGCCAGAATGAGGTTGCCCTTTGTCGGGAACGCGCTCTGTTCCATTTCAGCCTCCTATTCAGCCTCCTAGAAATCGCCCTCCGCGGCGCTCGCGTAATATTTGTCCAGCGTTTCGGCCTTGATGCGGTCGAGCTCCGAACGCGGCAGCAGGCCCAGTATTTTCCAGCCGAGGTCCAGCGTCTCCGCGATCGGGCGGTTCTGCGACCTGCCCTGGCCGATGAACTCGCGCTCCAGCACCTTGCCGAACACGACGTACTGTTTGTCCAGCTCGCTCAGTTCGTCCTCGCCTATGACGGAGGCCAGCGCGCGGATGTCCATGACGCGGGAGTACGACGAGAATATCTGGTTGCCCACGTCCGGGTGGTCGGCCCTGGTGCAGCCTTCGCCTATGCCGTCCTTCATCAGGCGCGAGAGCGACGGCAGAATGCCGATCGGCGGATAGACGCCCTTTTGCGCCAGCGCGCGGTCGAGCACTATCTGCCCCTCCGTGATATAGCCGGTCAGGTCCGGGACGGGGTGCGTTATGTCGTCGTTGGGCATGGTAAGTATCGGGACCTGCGTGACGCTCCCCTTTCCGTCCTTGAGTATCCCCGCGCGCTCGAACAGGGAGGCCAGCTCGGAGTAGAGATAGCCCGGATAGCCCTTCCTGCTGGGGATCTCGCCCTTGGAGGACGAGATCTCGCGGAGCGCCTCGGCGTAGGAGGTCATGTCGGTCAGTATGACCAAAATGTGCATACCCTTCTCATAGGCCAGGTATTCCGCCACGGTCAGCGCGGCCCGGGGGGTGATTATCCGCTCCACGACGGGGTCGTTCGCCAGGTTGAGGAACATGACGACGCGCTCCATGGCCCCCGTCTCCTCGAACGTGCGCCTGAAAAAGTCCGCCACGTCGTACTTCACGCCCATGGCCGCGAACACGACGGCGAACTTCTCGTCGGAGCCGGCGCCCAAAGACGCCTGCCTGACGATCTGCGCCGCGAGCTGGTCGTGGGGCAGGCCGTTCCCGGAAAAGACCGGCAGCTTCTGCCCGCGTATCAAGGTCATCAGCCCGTCGATGGCGGAGACGCCCGTCTGGATGAAGTTGCGGGGGTATTTGCGGGAGACGGGGTTTATGGCCTTGCCGTTCACGTCCCGGACGCACTCCGGCGCGATCTCGCCCAGGCCGTCGATCGGCCTGCCGATGCCGTCGAACGTCCTGCCGAGTATCTCCCCGGAGAGCTTGATCTCCATCGGGCGGCCCGTGAACCTGGTCACGGTGTTCGTCAAAGACAGGTCGCCCGTGCCCTCGAACACCTGTATGATGACCTTGTCGCCGAAAATCTGCACGACGCGGCCGATCTTCTCCTTGTAGCCGTCCACGGAGAGCTCCACGACTTCCTCAAAGGCCGGGTTCTCGACGCCCTCCAGGACGACGAGGGAGCCGCGTATCTCGGAAAGGCCGATGTAGTCCATATGTCCACCTCAATGATTCTAAGATCCTTCGCTTCGCTCAGGATGACAAGATTTGCCTTCGCTCAGGATGACAAGATTTGCCTTCGCTCAGGATGGCAAGATTTGCCTTCGCTCAGGATGGCAAGATTTGCCTTCGCTCAGGATGACAAGATTTGCGTGAATTATAACGCAATATACAGCCTTACATTATTAATGAACACCGCGGCCTGGAGGCGCGTCCCCGGCCCGCGCGCGTCTTCGAGAGTCGGATGATACTCTATCATGCCCCGCGCGTAAAGCTCGTTTATGGCCTGTTTCGCGTATTCGTCATAGCTTTCGTTGTTTTTGTCCATAAAATCGGTGATAACGATATCCTGCCTGTAATCCTTCAACAGCCCGCCGCCGGTCAGGTACGCGTAGGCCGCCGCGTACATGTCCTCGTAGGACATGGCGTCGTCCGGGCGAAACACGCCGTTCTCGCCCGTCATATACCCCAGGGCGGCGACCGCCTCGGCCGCGCCGGTGTACCAACGGCCGTCGGGGACGTCGGAGAAAAGGCCCCGGTATCCGCTTTCGGAGACTCCGATCAGCCGCGCCAGCAAGGCGGCAAACTGCGCGCGCGTTACATAGGCGTCCGGCGCGAAAACCTGGTTCCCCATGCCATAGACTATGCCTTCCCCGTACAGCGCTATGACCGCGTCCGCGTAGGTCTGAAACATCGGGTCCGGGTCGGCCAGGTCCAGGAATATCGGTTCGCGCGGAACGCTCAGCAGATAGCCGTTCTGGTTGTTACCGGATACGATCAGGAGACTGTACCCGCCGGCTTCCTGGCTAGGCGGGCCCAGGGTACTGTCGGCGCGCAATACGGTATAATCGAAGCTGTCCCGGACGAACGCGGCCGCGTCCGCCCCGAAATAGGACTCGACGGCGTTTGTGATCGTCGCGAAGCCGTTTTCGCCGTTGCCGGCGATGCCGCGTGTCTCGAAGATCACGCTGTCGTTCGTCTCGTGTTTATACAAATTGTACTGGAAGTCATGGCCGTCGTCCCACGGGACGATGATCGGCTGGCTCATGTAGGTTTTGCCCGGCGTCCTGAAATCGCCGCCGAAGTCGCCGGCTTCCATCCGGTACATATAGCTTTGGCCGTCCGCCGCGCCGTCCGCCATGACGGCAGCAGGCGGCGCGCACAGAATCAGCGGCAGGAACAGGCACATAAATCGTTTTTTTATCATTCGGCGGCGCCTCCTTATACTACAATCTGTCATCCCGCGAACCAGTACGAAAACGACGCCTCCCCGCCGTTCACGAACACCTCTATGGTTTTCGTGTCCCTGAGGACGCTCACGCCGTTCACGGGGCCGTCGTACCGCAGGACGAGCCCGGGTTCGTCCGTAAGGACCGTCACGGAGTCTTTCCCGGCCCTGACCAGCTCGTCCGTCTCCTCCAGCAGGCTTTCCGCCTCGCGCACCGGGAACGTGCGTATCTTGCCGTCTTTCATCGTGATCTCCCGGGGTATGGACAGGGCCCCGATGTAATCCGCCCCTGCGCCGGCCGTTTTGCCCCACGAGTTGAGCCAGCCTATCATTATCCTTCGGCCGTCAGGGCCGGCGAAAGTCTGCGGCGCGTAAAAATGCGGGCCGGACTCCGGCGTCTGGACGGAGACAGGCGTAAACCTTTCCCCGTCAAAATCGCCGTATACGAAGGCCGTCGTATGCGTGCTCCTGCCCATCTGCGAGAACATCAGCACGTATCCGTCCCCGAACGGGAAAAAATCGGGGCACTCCAGGACCCTCCCGTATTGCGCCCCCTCGAGCAGGACGCCCGCGTAAGTCCATTCCAACAGATCCGCGGAGGCAAACAGCAGGATTTTCCCGACGCCGTCCTTTCCGGAGCCGCAGACCATGTAATATCCGCCGAACATCTTGGTTACCTTTGGGTCCCTGAAATCGGCGCTCCCGTCCGGCGGGACGCGCCGGATGACGGGGTTGTTTTCGTATTTTCGGAAGGTCAGGCCGTCCCCGCTCACGGCCACGGACTGCGTCTGCCCCATCTCCTCCGAGACGGAGGTGTAAAAAAGGTACAGCACCCCGTCTTTTTCGACCGCGCTGCCCGAGAAGCACCCGCCGGAGTTCTCATAAGGCCTGTCCGGAAACAGGGCTATCGGAAGCTCCGTCCAGTTGAGCAGATCCTCGCTGACGGCGTGGCCCCAGTGCATTTGGCCCCATTCCGGGGCATAGGGGTAGTGCTGGAAAAAGGCGTGGTACTTTCCCCGGAAAAATATCAGGCCGTTGGGATCGTTCATCCAGCCCTTCCAGGGCTCGAAATGGTATTTCAGGCGAGCCTGCACGCGCTGTCGTCTCCTTTATACCAAGTTTCGCGCATAATGGCCTCTATCATCCAGTCCAGCTCTTTTTGCTCGAGTTCCGCCACGAACGCCGCAAACGGCTTTATGTCCGCGTCGAGCGCGTAGACCCGGAGGGCCCCGGAATACCTCTCCCTGTCCTCCAGCGCGATCGAAACCGGGAACCAGCCGTCGGACATCAGCTGGTAATTCATGATAAGCCTGGAGACGCGCCCGTTGCCGTCCAGAAACGGATGCACCCGCGCGAACTCCGCCAGCGCCCACGCCGCCAGCTCTATCGACGGCGCCATCTTGTGGGACAGGTGTTCGAAAAACTCCGCTATCTGTATGCGCATCTCCTTCGGCGGCGGGGGCTGGAGGCCCGCGTTCGCGACGCGGAGGCTGACGCTGCGGTATTCGCCGCCGGGGAGGATGTTCTCCATCAAAATCCGGTGCAGTTCCCTGACGATATCCTCGCAAAGCGGCTTGCTGTCCTCCACGCACTGTCGGGCGTAGTCGTAGGCCTTCGCGTGGTTGGTGACCTCGAATATCTCCCGCATCCGCCTGCCGCCGACGGAGAGCTGCTCCTCCAGGAGGAGCTTCGTCTCGGCCTCCGTGAGGGTGTTCCCCTCGATTGCGGTGGAATTGTGGGTATAATCGGTCCGGAACGCGTACTCGTAACCGCCAATCTCCCCCGGCGGGAGCAGGCGCCTGTAGGCGCGGCAGAAGTCGCGCTTGCGGATAAGGTCGGTGTAGGTCATGGGGATCAACTCCGCTTGTTTTATCATCAGTGGTTATCTATATCGAAATAAAATTCACGCGTGATACCCCTTCATCTTCTCGTAAAACCCGTCTATCGCACTGTCATACTCCGCCATCTTCCAGATCTCGTCGTTGCCGACGTTGTATTTTAGCGCGATCACGTACTCGAATATCCCCTCGGCCTTCATCGCGTTCAGCGGCACGTCGAGGCCGATAAGGCTCCGGCAGGCCCGGTTCAGGTGCAAAATTATGTTCATCATTTTGTGCTGCTTCTCGAACGGCGTGTAGGTGTCGAAGGCGTGGTAGGCGTTCTGCTGCACGAAGCCCAGGCGGATGACCTTGGCGACCTCGAGCGTCAGCCGCTGGCTGTCCGGCAGCACGTCCGCGCCGATGAGCTTCACGATCTCCATCAGGTCGCTTTCCTCGTAGAGGATCTTCAGGATGCTCAGGCGGTGATCCATAAAATCCGGGTCGACGTTTTTTTCGTACCATTCGGCCATGTCGTCCAGATACTCGCTGTAGCTGGAGAGCCACTGTATCGCCGGGAAATGCCTGGCGTAAGCCAGAGACCGGTCGAGCGCCCAGAAGCAGCGCACAAAGCGCTTGGTGTTCTGGGTGACGGGCTCGGAGAAGTCCGCGCCGGCGGGCGAAACCGCGCCGATGATCGTGATGGAGCCCTCGGAGCCGTTCAGATTGTCCACGTAGCCCGCGCGCTCGTAGAAGCCGGAAAGCCGCGACGCCAGATACGCCGGGAAGCCCTCCTCCGCCGGCATTTCCTCCAGGCGGCCGGAGAGCTCGCGGAGGGCCTCCGCCCATCTGGAGGTGGAGTCGGCCATGATCGCCACGTGGTAGCCCATGTCCCTGAAATACTCAGCCATGGTGATGCCGGTGTATATGCTGGCCTCGCGGGCGGCCACGGGCATATTGGAGGTGTTGGCGATAAGCACCGTCCTGCTCATCAAAAGCTTGCCGGTGCGCGGGTCGGTCAGCTTGGAGAAGTCCTCCAGGACCTCGGTCATTTCGTTGCCGCGCTCGCCGCAGCCGATGTATATGATTATGTCCGCGTCGGACCACTTGGCGAGCTGGTGCTGAGTCATCGTCTTGCCGGTGCCGAAGCCGCCGGGAATGGCCGCCATGCCGCCCTTGCCCACGGGGAAGAGGGTGTCGATTATCCGCTGGCCGGTGATCAGCGGCCTGTTCACGACCCGCTTCGTCTCCACCGGGCGCGGCACGCGTATCGGCCACTTCTGGGCCATAGCCACGGGCGTGTCCGTGCGCGCCGCCGCGTCGGACACAACCAGAAGCGTGTCCGCGATTTTATATTTGCCGTTCGGCGCGGCGTCCTTCACGACGCCGCGGACGTCCGGAGGGATCATCACCTTGTTTACGATGCCGCCCGGCTCGGCTATTTCGGCGATTATGTCGCCCGCCTTGACCCGGTCGCCGTTTTTGGCGAGCATTTTCACGTCCCAGAGCGCGGAGCCGTCCAGGCTGTCCGCGTGGACGCCCCTGGAGATGAACGCGCCGGATTCCCGCCGTATCTCCGTCAGAGGCCGCTGTATCCCGTCGAAGATGTTGCCGATTATGCCGGGGCCCAAGGTGACCGTCATCGGGTGCCCGGAGCCCTCGACGGTCTCGTCCGGGCGGAGGCCGGAGGTGTCCTCGTAGACCTGGACCGTGACCCTCTTTTTGCTGAGGTTTATAACCTCGCCGATCAGGCGCTCTTTGCCGACCATGACCATCTCGGACATGCGGAAGCCCGCGCCGTCCACGTATATGACGGGGCCGTTGATCCCGAAAATCCTGCCTTCCGCGCCCATCACGCTTCCTCCGTTTCCAGACCCTCGAAACTGATGCGCAGCTTGTCGAACGTCTTTTTCTCGTCGTTCAGGCGGCTCCTGAAGGTGCAGTCCAGGACGGCGCTCCTCTCCGGCAGGAAAATCCTGAACCCGCCGATGAAATCGTCGTCCGTGAACTCAAAAACAAGACTCTCCGGGGCGGCGGCCGAAATCCCGGCGGCCGCGGCCCTGTCGCGCTCCATTAGGATGACCGTGGCGCCGGGGTATTGTTTCGCGCGCCCGGGGACGTTCCGGTTCAGCCAGGCGGAGTATAAGTCCGTCTTTGTGAACTCCTCGGCCGTTCGGGCGGCGTTCGCGAAAATCCCGTTTATCAGGTGGCTGCGCGTCTCGACGGCGGCCTTTTTCGCGGCGGCCGTGGCGGCGGCTATCCGCCTGTTTTTTTCGACGCTTACCTTGTAGACCTCCGAACGGACCTTCTTTTCCGCGCGGCGCTCCGCCTCTTTCGAGGCGGCCTCCGCCGCGGCGAGAAGCGCCTCGTCGGCCTCCGCGTCGAGGCGCTTGCGCTCCTCGTCGGCCTCCCGGTTCAGCGTTTCCCTGAAATATGCCAGTTTGTCGGCGACCTTCATATAAAAACCTCCCGCCGCGAGTCCGTTTTTACAGCTTCACTCCGATGGCCTCGCGCACGTAGGCCGTCAAAAAGTCCTTTTCGCGGCCTGTCCCGTGGCGGTCGGGTATCTCCACCAGAAGCGGCGTCCTCATTTTCAGCTTGATTTCCCTGACCATGTCCGGGAACTGTTTCGAGAGCTTCTCCATTATGAGCACGACGCCTATGTCCTTGTCGGCCGTGACTTTTTCAAGCTCCGCCCGGAGTTCGTCCTTCGTGTGGACGACCGCGCCGTCCACTCCCACGAGCCGCAGGCCGGTGCGCGTGTCCACGTTGTCGGCAATCAGATAGATTCTCACGAGGTTTCAAACCTTCCCCAAAATCATGAACGCCACCAAAAGCCCGTAGAGCGCGATTCCTTCGGCCATGGCGACGAAGATGATCGCCTTGCCGAAAATCTTGTCGTTTTCCGAGAGCGCGCCCAAGGCGGCGGAGGCGGAGGTGGACACGGCTATGCCCGTGGCGACGGTGGCCACGGACATGACCGCCGCGGCCGCGATATAGGCCATGCCGGCCGCGTTCCCGGCGGGCGCGGCGGCCGCGACTTGGCCGGCGGCCTGGGCGCTGCCGGTGAACACGTATACCGTCGCGAAGGCCAATACAGTGAAGAACAGGGCCAGATTGACGCCCAGGGCGGTCTTGAAGCGCTTTTTCTTTTTTTCGCCGAGGTGGAACACGGCGGCCGGGACGACTATGACCAGTGCCAAAAGCCCTAACAGCAGAAATTTCATTATCTCTTCCCTCCCAAGGATTTTTTATACGACCGGAACTCCCGCCCGCCGCCGTCGTAAAACTTGCTGAACAGCTCGTAGAAATTCAGGCGGAGCACCTGTATGCCGACTACCATGCCCTCCATCGCCATGACCAAAACGTTCCCTATGACCACGACGAAGGCGTTATGACTTCCGGAGGCGCTTTGGGACATCGTGAGCACGACGCTCATCATCATCGCGTGGCTCAGCGCGAACGCGCCCACGCGGATGAAGGAGATCGTGTTCGTGAAGTAGGACAGGACCACGTCGTAGACCCCCAGCACGGCCTCCATTATGAACACGCCGGCGCTCTTTTTTTCCTCGCTCTCCTCGCTTTTCCCGCGGGAGACGAGCCCGCCCAGCGGCTCGCGAAGGGCCAAAGCTATCGCCGGCAAGACGACGCACAAAAGGATTATCCAGAGCGCCACTTTTATATGCCCCAGCAGCATCGCCGCGGCGACGCCGGCCGCGGAACCGTAGAACGCGAACCCGGCCAGCCCCGTCGGGCTGAAAAACAGCCTGGCGTAGTCCCTTTGCTTCACGGCGTTTATCATGTTGGCGGCCATGCCGGCCAAAATCAGGAAAACGCCCAGCCCCACCGCGATTATCAAAGTGGTGTTGACGTCGCCGCCGGGCCTTCGCCAGAGCGCCGGGATTATGTCCTCGAAACCGAAGACGCTGCCGTAGAGCGCGCCGAAAACCATGCTGGAGAGCCCTATGACGGACATTATCGCGCCCAGCGGCATTTTTTTCAATTTATACAGCAGGACGCCCAGCAGCGAAATGACCGCCCCCTGCCCCAGATCGCCGAACATCCAGCCGAACAGCAAGGTGTAGGTCACCGCTATGAACGGCGTCGGGTCCAGCTCCCCGTAGGCCGGGACGCCGTAGAGGTTCACGAAGAACTCGAAAAACCTGACGACCGGCGGGTTCCCCAGCTTCGTCGGCGGGCTGCCCCCGCGTCTGAGGCCGCCGCCGCCCTCCGCGAAGATCACCCCGCCGTCCTTTTCCATCTCGTCCTCCAGGAGCTTCGCGTCCGGCGTCTCCATCCAGCCCGTCAGCACGAAGAAGCTCCGCTCCGTCCTGGCGGCGCCGCGCCTGGCCTCGTGGAGCGCGTACAGCCTGCGCACGCAGGCGGCGGTTTTGGCGAACTCGGCGAGCGGCTCCGGCGGCGCGGCCATGGAGCGCTTTTCGTTTTCGATATCCCGCTCCAGGCCCGCCGCGATCTGCGAGAGCCTGTCGAGTATTTTTGCCGGCGGGCCGGTCAGCTCTTCGCCCTCGAATTCCCGGGGCAGAGCGACGGTTTCAAAATGAAAGGAACGTATCGCGGACTCGGTTTTCTCCCTGAACTCCCGCGGGGTCAGGAACAGCCCCCAGACCGTGTCCCCGTCGCGGCCGCCCTCCACGAACAGCACCGCCGCCTCGGCGTAGATGAACGTCTCGTACTGGATGAAGTTGTTTATCGGGGCCTTCGCGAAGAAACAGTGCAGGAGTTCGAAGCCGTCCAGCACGCCGAGATCGGCGTCCAGGCCGGCGTACGGCCCGTATGCCCCGGCGGCCTCGCCCGCGGCGGCCCACCGCGCCTCCAGGGCCTCGAGGGTGTCGTCCGAGCGGCCGGCGAACCCGTACATCTCATCGACTTCCCGGAGCGCCCGCTCCGGCGGCATGTCGGCGGGCTCGGCCTCCGGCAGGCCGTAGATACGGTCTATCCTGTCGATCTTCTGTATATAAGGCGCGTAGGGGTTGGCCTCGTCAAAGGCGAGCAGCCCGTTTTCCTCCAGGATCTCCCCGGAGGCGCGCTCTATGTGGATGTCGTATTTGGAGACGTATCTGTCCGCCACGCGGTCGAAGTCGCATTTGCGCCCCAAAATGCCGACGTAGCGCATCTCCTTTACCATGCGGTCACGCCCCCCGCCTTTTTGCCGTACAAATGCAGGTATTTCCTCGCCTCGCCGCAATCCAGGCCGTAGCGGACGCATTCCATCGCCGTGGTCAGGTTGTTTATCTCCAGCTGCTTGCCGAAGATATAGCCGGCCGTCCGCGCCAGCGAGCCCGGAAACGCGCGGGCGGCGTCGGCGTAGGCCTTTGTCATCCGCCGGTAGAAAACCTCGTCTATGGACGTGAAATCCCTGAAAGCCGCGCCGTAGGGCGTTTCCGCGATCTCTCCCATAAGCCCGTTTATGTCCGCGGCCTCGGCCATTCTGGCGAAGCCCGGCGCCGTCAGCCTGTAACGGATCGGTATCAGGTAGGAATAGAGCTTTGCCGTGTCCACCGCGTAGCTGTTTTTCAGCCTGTATATCCATGCGATGTTGCGCAGGTCTATCTCCGTCCCGGCGAGTTCGCGCATGACCCTGCGGTTGCGCCCGTCCAGGGCCTCGTCCAGCAGTTTCCAAAGGTTCATGTAATAGTACAGGTCGAGCTGCATCTCCATGTCGAACAAAGAAGAGTCCCCGCCGAAGCGCCCGGAGAGCACGCCGTAATACGGCGTCCCCTTCAGGGCCTCCACGAAATCCGGAACCGTCCGGGCGTCCATGAGGCTCTGGATGTTGATCCGGAACTTCCTTGTGACGAGCATGGACAGCTCCGGCATGGTGTAGACAATGCCGCGCTCGTCGTAGATCATGCACAGCAGCAGCTTTATGACGCCGATTTCCGTATAGAGGTAAAAGCCGCTCAGGAATTCGCGCAGCTTTCTGTCGGTTATGAACCTGTATATCCGCGAGAAGTCCTCCGAAAGCGCCAGGATCAGCTTGCGCTCCAGGATGTTCCTGTGCATGTCGCCGGCCTCCAGCCCGGACAGGGCCTCCCCGTAGCCGGGATAGTCCTGGAGGCGCCTGCCCATCTCCTCCACGCTCCTGAACGAGCAGAGCGTCCGGAAGTCGTCGGAGTTAAGCATTTTGCCGCGCATCGCCCTGATCTTGGTGTTAAGGCCGATGTAGCGCATGAGATCACCAGCTTATGATACTGATCCGCGTCAGTTTGCGTCGCCTATGATATTGTTGAATATCTCCGCCTCCCAGTCGGCGTGGTACTGCGCGTACCGCTCCTCCAAAGACGCGATCCATTTCTTCGAGCTCTCGTTTATTTTCGACAGGCGTTTTTCGGTTTCGGCGGCGGCGTTCGCGCGCGCGGCCCCGATCTCGGCCTCGGCCTTGGCCTCGGAAGCCCTGTCGATCTCGGCCGTCTTTTCGGCTATAAGCTCGCCGAGCCTTTCCTTGCGGGCGAGAGCCTCGTCCACGACCGTCCGCGCGGACGCCTCTATGCGCACAAGTTCCCCGATAATCGTTTCCATACGACCATTCGCCTCGCGGGGAACGGCCCAAGCCGTTCCCATATTAGCCGTTCCCATATTTCGTGCGGCAATGCCGGGAACGGTCAAGACCGTTCCCTACGGATTACAAAACGACCCACGGGTGATGGTTTCTATCCCCGCCATCCGTGGGTATTATGACAACTGCGCTGTATATACCTGATGCAGCCCCGAGCATTGCGGGCGATTATAATCATCCGGACATCGCGAGCGATTAATACCCATCCGGACATTGCGGGCGAATATAATCATCCGGGGCATTGCGGGCGATTAATACCCATCCGGGGCATTGCGAGCGATTATAATCATCCGGACATTGCGGGCGATTATAATCATCAGGACATTGCGGGCGATTATAATCATCCGGATATTGCGGGCGATTAATACCCATCCGGGCATTGCGGGCGATTAATACCCATCCGGGCATTGCGGGCGATTAATAATCATCCGGGACATTGCGAGCGATTAATACCCATCCGGGCATTGCGGGCGATTAATAATCATCCGGGACATTGCGGGCGATTAATAATCATCCGGGCATTGCGGGCGATTATAATCATCCGGACATTGCG
>WQUN01000104.1 GCA_009782085.1 Bacillota bacterium | reverse complement strand
CACGACAAACGCATGAACATACAAATTGCACAACGAATGTAGGGCGCGCCGACCCCGGCGCGCCGAGCTTGCAACAATATTCATTGCAAATAGTGCCAATTTAGTGGAACGTCGCGCCGGGGTCGGCGCGCCCTACAACAAAAGGAACTCTAATTTTATGCGGAAATACTTTCATGCGTTTGCCGCACCCTTCCCCCGCCGACATCTTGAACCCTCCGCGGAATTGTGATATGCTCTCGTATAAGTCGTTTCGATTTGAAATGAGCTGTTGAAGCTCAATTTCAAACGAAACGACGATATTGCCGATTCCATATGCGGAGGTTCTTTATGCGCGCCATAAAAAGGCTCCAGTACAACTCCCCGGTGATCCTGACGTATTCTTTGCTCGCTCTGGCCGTGACATTGCTCACGCGGAACGCGCGCGTCGGGCAGCTTTTGTTCTGCGTATACAGGACCGGCTTCGCCGACATGCTCTTTTACCTTCGCCTGTTCACGCACACGCTCGGCCACGCGAACATGGCCCACTATTTCGGCAATTTCATGCTGATATTGGTGCTGGGCCCGGTGATGGAGGAAAAGTACGGCTCCAGGCAGCTCCTGCTGATGATGGCGATCACGTCGGTCGTCACGGGCCTGGTCTTCGTCCTTATCTCCCCGGCGGGCAGCGCGCTTCTGGGCGCCAGCGGGATCGTGTTCATGCTGATCCTCCTAAGCTCCTTCGTGAACCTCAAAAACGGCTGCGTGCCGCTGACTCTGATCCTCGTGATAATCGTCTACATAGGCAACGAAATAGCCGCCGGGGCCGCGGCCAACGACGGGATATCCCATCTGACGCACATCATCGGCGGGATATGCGGGGCCGGGCTGGGGATTTGGTTCAACAGGGGGCGGCTGGGGAGAGAGCGGGCGGCCGGGGGGAAAGAGGCGAAGGGAGAAACGCGGATTTAGCGGATTTTTTCGGGGATGGACGCGGATTAAATGAGTCAAAGAACCCGCCACCGAAAGTTTCATTGCCGATTCTATCAAAAACATAGAACCATTTTACAGGAAAAAACGGTTTGGAATTTTTTAAGAATTTTCAACAGTACACGCTCTACATATAGAATTAACGGATTGATCCAACCCATGTTCCCAATATGAGGCAACCTCTATAAACTGTCATCCTGAGCGAAGCGAAGGATCTTAAATGGTCAAACATAAGATTCTTCGCTGCGCTCAGAATGACAAAAGGGTTTATAGAGGTTGCCGTTAACGGATTGATCGAACGTATGTTTCAAAAACGAAATGGGTTGACAAACTTGGAGATCATCAGAACCGAAAACCTCCGCTTCCAATACCTCAGCCAAAACGAGGAGCCGGAACCCGCGCCGAAGCCCGCCGGGGCGCCGAAACGGGCCAAAACAAAGCCGGCGGACGCGCAAAATCAGCCTGCCGCTGCGAACGCGCCCGCTCCTTCGGCCTCGTCTAAGCCGGCGGCCGCGCAAAATCAGCCTGCCGCGGCATATGCGCCCGCTCCTTCGGCCGCGCCGCCGGCGGCCGCGCCGGAGCCGGACGCCTTGCGGGACGCCCCTCTCGCCCTCGACGACATAAATATTAAGATCGAAAAGGGCGAATTTGTCGCCATTCTGGGCCACAACGGCTCCGGCAAGTCCACTTTGGCCAAGCACATGAACGCCCTACTCCAGCCGACGGGCGGCACCATATGGGTCAGCGGCCTGGACACCAGAATCGAGGAGAACGTCTGGCCTGTCAGAAAGACGGCCGGCATGGTCTTCCAGAACCCGGACAACCAGCTCGTCGCCACCGTCGTGGAGGAGGACGTGGCCTTCGGCCCGGAGAACCTCGGCGTCCCGCCGAAGGAGATACGCCGGCGCGTGGACGCCGCCTTGGAAAGGGTCAGCATGTACGGCTGCAGGCAGAGCGCCCCGCACATGCTCTCCGGCGGGCAGAAGCAGCGCGTCGCGATCGCCGGGATCCTGGCGATGAAGCCGGAGTGCATCGTGCTCGACGAGCCGACGGCCATGCTCGACCCCCTGGGCCGCAAGGAGGTCATGGACACCGTGACCTCTTTGAACCGCGAGGAAAACATCACCGTCATCCACATCACGCATTTCATGGAGGAGGCCGTTCTGGCCGGCCGTGTCATCGTGATGGAGGACGGGAGGATCGCCCTGGAGGGGACGCCGCGGGAGGTCTTTTCCCAGGTGGAGCGGATGAGGGCCCTGGGGCTGGACGTGCCGCAGATGACGGAGCTGGCGCATTATTTGCGCGAAAAAGGGCTGCACGTGCCGCAAAGCATCATCAGCATAGAGGAAATGGCGGATGCATTGTGCGAATTGAGATAAAAGACCTGACTTTCATATACAATCAAAATACGCCCTTCGAGAAAAAGGCCCTCGACAACGTGAGCCTCGACATAGCGGATAACGAGTTCCTGGGGCTTATCGGGCACACGGGCTCCGGCAAGTCCACGCTGATCCAGCACATGAACGCGCTCCTGAAGCCCGCCTCCGGGAAGATCCTGCTCGACGGCGCCGACATACACGCGGACAAATCCCTGCTGAAGTCCGTCCGCCGGCGCGTGGGGCTGGTGTTCCAATACCCGGAGCATCAGCTCTTCGAGATGACCGTGCTGGAGGACGTGGCCTTCGGCCCCAAGAACCTGGGCCTCGGCAAGGACGAGGCCCGCGCGAGGGCGGAGAAGGCCGTGCAAAGCGTCGGCCTGCCGCGGGATTCCTGGGAGAAGTCCCCGTTCGAGCTCTCCGGCGGGCAGAAGCGCCGCGCGGCCATAGCGGGCGTTTTGGCGATGGCGCCGGAAGTCCTGATCCTGGACGAGCCGACGGCCGGCCTCGACCCGCGCGGCCGGGACGAGATACTGGGGCAGATAAAGGAGATGCGCGAGGCGCTCGGCATTTCCGTCGTCCTCGTCTCGCACAGCATGGAGGACGTGGCGCGCCTGGCGAGCCGGACGGTGGTCATGCACGAGGGGAAGATCGCCTTTTCCGGGCCGCCTGCGGAGGTCTTCGAGCGCGCGGACGAGCTGGAGGCCATCGGCCTGGCCGCGCCGCGGGTCACATATCTGATGAGGGCGCTGAAAAGCCGCGGGTTCGACGCGCCCAAGGGCATATTCACCGTCGAGGCGGCGGGGGAGTACATTCTGGAGGCTGGAGGCTGGGAGCTGGAAACTGGAAACTAGAAACTAGAAACTAGAAACTAGAAACTATACCCGTGTTCGAAAACATTTGCCGCATGTGGGTTGTAGGGACGACCGCCCCGGTCGTCCGTATCTGACTGCATGGATGATACAACCGGCAAATACGGCGGACGACCGAGGGCGGTCGTCCCTACGAAACGGCAAATGTCCTCGATTGTCAGTATAGAAACTGGAAACTGGCAACTGGCAACTGGAAACTGGTACAGCATATCAAAAATAGTTGGGTGGTTTGTCATCCTGAGCGAAGCGAAGGATCTAAGATTCTTCGGCTTTGCCTCAGAATGACAATGTATAGTTATTTTTGGGATGATATACTAGTATTTCATCCGGCAACTGGAAACTAGTACAGCATATCAAAAATAGTTGGGTGGTTTGTCATCCTGAGCGAAGCGAAGGATCTAAGATTCTTCGGCTTCGCCTCAGAATGACAATGTATAGTTATTTTTGGGATGATATACTAGTATTTTATCCGGCAACTGGAAACTAGTACAGCATATCAAAAATAGTTGGGCGGTTTGTCATCCTGAGCGAAGCGAAGGATCTAAGATTCTTCGGCTTCGCCTCAGAATGACAACGGGGAGGTTTCGCCTCAGAATGACAACGGGGAGGCTTCGCCTCAGAATGACAAAGGGGAAGCTGCGCCCAGAATGACAATGAGTAGTTACTTTTGGGATGGAATGACAATGAGTAGTTACTTTTGGGATGGAATGACAATGAGTGGTTACTTTTGGGATGGAATGACAATGAGTGGTTACTTTTAGGATGGAATAACAATGAGTAGTTACTTTTGGGATGGAATACCAATGTCAACAGGATAGGGGGGGTTACGGTCGGGGATGGAACCCCGATACGGTCGGGGATGGAACCCCGATACGGTCGGAGATGGAACCCCGACCCTACGGAATCCGCGATTTTATAGCTGCGGGTTTCATCCCGCACCGCTTAACCTGTTGACATTGGATGGAATACCGGAAATTGGAATACTGGGAATCGGAATACTGGAAACTGGAGACTGGAAACCGGATGAAAAACAGGATAGTCATAGGTCAGTATTACCCGGCGGATTCGCCCGTCCACGCCCTCGACCCGAGGGTCAAGCTGGGCGCCGCCGTCATATTCATAACCGCGCTGTTCTTCGTGCGCAATTTTTACGGCTACGCGGCGGCCGCGCTCGGCGTCGCGGCGGCCGCGCGCGCGTCGAAAGTGCCGCCGAGGCTGTTGCTTAGGGGGCTTCGCGGGATACTGTTCCTCCTGATATTCATGGTGGTGCTGCAGGTCTTCTTCACGCCCGGCGCGACCGTCATTTTCAGCTTCCATTTTATCCAGATAAGCGCCGAGGGCCTGATCCAGGCCGCGAAAATGGCGCTGCGCCTGGTTTTGCTGATTTCCGGCTCGACGCTTCTGACCCTGACGACCTCGCCGATACAGCTGACCGACGCCATAGAGTACATGCTTAAACCGTTCAAAAGGATCGGCCTGCCCGCCCACGAGATCGCCATGATGATGACCATCGCCCTGCGTTTCATCCCGACGCTTATCGAGGAGACGGACAAGATCATGAAGGCGCAGATGGCCAGGGGCGCGGACTTCGACACCGGCGGCCTGCTGAAAAAGGCCAAAAGCCTGATCCCGCTCTTGGTGCCGCTGTTCGTGTCGGCGTTCCGGCGGGCCGACGAGCTGGCGATGGCCATGGAGGCCAGATGCTACCGCGGGGACGTGAACAGGACGAGGATGAAGGAGATGCGGATGACAAAGCGGGATCTGGCCGCGGTGGGGATGTTTGCGGGGTTTGTGGCTGTGACGCTGGGAATGAATGTTTTTTGACATGAAGATGTTTAGCGAGGTTATCATATGTCTCTTAAAAAAATGGCCGCCTTCTTCGACGACATGGCCGAAATCTATGACGAACATATGCTCTGTACCAACAAGATGGAGGATTTCTACGCGATAATAGCGGAGCTTGTCCGCCCTTCCCGCCCGGATTTCCGCCT
>WQUN01000103.1 GCA_009782085.1 Bacillota bacterium | reverse complement strand
CGCCGTCCACGACCGCCGAGTCGTGTATCTCCTCCGGTATCTGACGGAAAAAAGTCCGCATCATGAACACATACCAGGGGTTTATCAAAGACGGCAGTATGTATATCCACAGGGTGTTGTTCAGATGGAGGTACCGGGTGTTGAGTATATAAACCGGCACCAGGCCGCCCGAAAACAGCATCGTGAAGTACAGGAAAAAGTTGACCGCGTTCCTGCCCCTGAAGCACTTCTGGGAAAGCGGGTACGCGAAAAAGGTCATCAGCAGAACACTCAGCACAGTCCCCGCCGCGGAGTATGCGACAGTGATCTTGTAAGCCTGGAGGAGCGTCGCGGCGTTATTCACGCTCTGCAAAATGTATCTGTACGCGTCGAGCGAAAAATTCATCGGGAGGAGCTTGTAGCCGTAATAGACTATGTCTCTCTCGTTGGAAAAAGAAATGGCCAGAACGAGCAAAAACGGCAGCAGAGCCAGCGCGGAGAGCAGTACCAGCGCGATATGCATCGGAATGAGCGTTTTCCCGGCCTTTTTTCCCATATGTCCCGCGCTCCTTTATGACGGTTACAGAATTATCAGAACAATCCGATATCCGGGTCGATTTTTTTGCTGAAATGGTTCGTCAGCAGAACCAGCGTAAAGCCGACCAGCGACTGCAGCAGCCCGATCGCCGTGGAGACGCCCATGTTGGCCGACTGGTACATCGTCCTGAAAATATAGGTATCTATGACGTCGGTGACGGAATACAACTGCGGCGTATCGCGGGTCAGCTGGTAAAACAGCCCGAAATCGGCCCTGAAGATCCCGCCTATTTTCATGATGGTCAAAATGGATATGAGCGACAGCAGATGCGGCAGGATCATGTAGCGGATAATCGCGCGGCGGTTCGCCCCGTCTATTTTCGCGGCCTCGATCAGTTCCGAATCTATGCCCACCAGAGAGGCGTAATATATCAGGCAGTCCATTCCCACGGACTTCCACACGCTCGCGACGGTCAGTATAACCGGCCAGGCCTTCGGGGTGGCGTACCAGTTCGGCCCCTGGACGTTGAAAAACCGGAGGATCACGTTCAGCATCCCGTATTTCGGCTCCAGAAAGGCATAGGCCATGAAACTGACCACAACCCAGGACAGAAAATTCGGGGTGATCCATATGGTCTGGTAGACTTTCAGAGCTTTCCTGCTCCTTATCTCATAGAACAGCAGGGCGAGGGCGACCGCGCACAAAGTTCCGAACACAATGAACAGGAAGTTCATCGAAAGCGTGTTCCAGGTGACCTGCAAAGCGTCGTTCGACAGGAAAAAGAAGGAGAAGTTTTTCAGTCCGACCCATTGGCTGCCGAATATCCCCAACGGCGCAGTGTACTTTTTGAAGGCGAGGACGATACCCGCCATAGGGACGTAGGAAAACAGGATCACCAATGCGATCGGAACGGAGCACATCACCCACAGCTGGGCGGAGCGCGCGCCTTCGAGCGACCGGCGTCCCGCCGCTTTCCCGCTTTTCACGATCCCCGCTCCCTCCGGAAAGTCCTAAGTACAACTATCCTAACAGCCGCGAACTAAAATAACAATGGCTCAGATTTGCGTTCAGTCCCCTAATTTGCCCAGTGTTCCCGGGCATCCTTGACCGTGTGGGAATATCGGACTATACTGGCTTTGAGATTCGTATAAGCGGGAGAGGTGAGCGCTTGTATTCGCTGGTTATGGTGGACGACGAGGAAGTCGTGCTGGACAATATAGCCTGCTCTTTCGACTGGGAAAAGATGGGGTTCCGCCTTGCCGCCACATTTACCGAGGCGCTCCCGACCTTGGATTACCTGACGAAAAACCCGGCGGATCTGCTGATCACTGACATACGTATGCCCGTAGTCTCGGGTCTGGACTTCGCGCAGGTCGTATTGGAGAAGAGCCCGCGCACGCTCGTCGTTTTCCTGACCGCCCACAAGGATTTCGAATACGCGCACAAGGGTATCGACATAGGCGTTTTTTCCTATTTGCTGAAGCCGGCGACATATTACGATATTCAGGAACTGTGCGAAAAAGCGAAAAACGCCCTGGACCACCGCCGCTTGGAAGGCGGCGAGCCGATTTTTCACGGGGCCGTCCCGGTGGCGTACCAAAAAGCCGTTTCGGATTTTCTGTCCCGCAAAGATACCGACGTTAAAAAACTCGTCAGCCTGTTCTCGCGGCTCTCCGTCGACCTCGCCAAGGCCCCGGCCGCTATCGCCGAGGTCACTCTCGACGGCCTGGAAGATTTTCTGAACGACTCCTGGCCTTACGAAAAAGAACGCCTCTACGCGGCAATCAACCAACTGGCGGTTTCGGACAAAATGATTTTGATCCCTATTTCTCACGCCTTCGACAAGTCCCGGTATCTGGCGATTTTAAAAGCGCCGAAAGAGGAGAGCTTTCCCGCGGCTATTCAGGCTTTCAAGGCCGTCCTGACGCAAAACTGCCTGGAGATACTGAACCTGGCGACTATTGTCCGGTTTGGGCCCATTGCGGACGGCATCGAGGAGATTATGAAAAACGAGACGCGTATAACCCGCGCCTCGTCGGATACGCAGGCTCTGTTACGGCTGATACAGGACGGCAAAACCGAAAAAGCCCTCGAGAAGGCGCGCTTCGTCCTGTCAGAATCGGCTGACGATCCGGCCTACCGGAACTTTTACGCGGCGGGCCTGTGCGACTGCCTGTCCGGGTGCATGTCCTTCGAGGATCTGATAAAATACTCCGTCTATCCCGCCAACATCGCTTTCCCGCTGCGCCTGAACGAAAAAAACATCCCGGTGAGCATAGAGCTTATGGTAAAAAACCTCCCGAACACGGTCAAAAACGCCGCGGTCTATTTCAAAGGAAAAAACGCCTCCGGAAACGACGACGATCTCATAGAGTCGGCCAAGTCATACGTAGGGAAGCATTACATGGAAAACCTGACTTTGACGGAAGTAGCCGATCACGTATATTTGAGCGAATACTATTTCTGCCGCTATTTCAAGAAGAAGACGGGGATGAATTTCGTGGATTATCTGAACAGAGTCAGGATCGAGCGCGCCCAGGCCCTGCTGAGCGGAACTAACCTGAAAACGGCCGAAATATGCGCGCGGACGGGCTATATCAGCATAAAGTATTTCCACAAGAAGTTCAAGGAATTGACGGGGGCTACGCCCAGGGAGTACAGGAGCGCTTCCAAAATTATCGGGTAGGGCGGGGGCTCCGCTCCCGCCGCCCCACAATTATCTGGTAGGGCGGGGGCTACGCTCCCGCCGCCCCCCCCTCGGCCGGGCAAGCCCCCCTACCGTGATCGTTGCGTGGCGTTGATTTATACGAATCTCGATTAAAATCTTCACAGTCTGCCGCTTATAACGCAAAACGCCCTCTGGCGTTTTGCTGCGCTCCGCCTGTGAAGTTTTAATCTGAGATTCGTATTAGACGGTGTTCGTTCATATCACTTCCATATAATCCTTGTCCGGGATCTTCGGCAGCGGCGCGGACGGCAGCGTCTGATACCAGAAGGCGACTGAAGAAATATCGTCCTGAAGAGGCAGCAGCCTCCCGCCTTCCCGGTGACCCAAAGCCTGGATCGTGACTCTCAGGTCTTCGTCAAAGCGCACCGGGTCGGTTATATGCCAGCGGTACAGGCCGAACCTCTTTTGCACCTCGTACATATTGTTCCCCGTGACGATGTAAAAACCGGAGTAAGGCGTGCCAAACGGCGCGTAATTATGGGTGTCCGTGTCCTCGAAATTGTAAGAGCCGCAGAAATAGTCCTCGGTCCCGGTCCCGCATATGGTGGGATAGGTGTCGCCGTCTATATAGAACTTTATCTCTCCCTCGCCCCACCAGCCGTTGTTGTGGACGCCCCAGGCCATATACGTCCCCACGTAGTGCCCCTTTCCCTTCACGCCGTCCAGTATGGTGTACACTGATTTATACGGCAGGGGGTTCGTCCGCCCGAAACGGGCGTGGAAATAGGCGCAGTCGTCCGGCGTTTCGGCCAGAGCGTAGTCGATCTGATAAAATACGACGGCGTCCTCTTCGGCTATGTTTTCGAGGGTTATCCGGCAGTTTTTCCGGAATGGCATCGTCCAGTAGCAGTTAAAGGCGCTGCCGGGATTGACGCATACGGCCAGCGACGAGACGCGGGCGTATTTGCCCCAGCCCGAGCAGAAAAAATCCCCTATTGGGCATTCGACGGACGGATGCTCCTGCCCGTCCCAGTAAATCCGCAGGATTAGGTTTCTCCACTTGCCCGTCGGCGTGAGCCAGATATGCTGGACCGCGCCGGAGCCGATGATGTTCGCCGCCTCGTGCGTGTCCCCGCCCTTGATGACAACGGTTGGGCTGATCTTCCAGCCGGCGCCCAGGTCCCGCGCCGCGTGGGTCCTGTTCGCCGGGTCCAGCTCCGCCATCCCGCCCATGCCCTTCCCGCCGGTTTTGTTTTCCGGGCTTATCGAACGCGTGACCGCTTCCGAAAGTCGGTGCAGGTTTCCCATATTGTTGTCGATCCCGCTTATCATTGCTGTTCTCCCTTCGTCAGCTCAAACTCGATCACCGTGTCCGTTTCGTCCGGAAGGTCTGTAAAAACCAAGTCCACAAAGGCGTCATCCGGATAATCGACGCGCCATTTCACGAGGTCGAGCTCCGAACCGTCGCGCAGCAGCCGCGCGTTTTTGACCTTTCCCATCAGCCCGTCGAACCTCAGCTGGGCCGGCCCTCTCTCGTACACGTGGGCGTACAGCTTGTTTCCCCTTTGGGTGTAGCGTCCCCATTCCGGCTTCGGGAAATCGGCCTTTCCGCAGCCGAAGACGCTCTCCCCGTTCTTTTTGAGCCATTTACCTGTTTTTTCCAGAGATGGCAGAACTTCCTCCGGAAATTCGCCCTTGGCGTTCGGGCCGATATTTATCAGCAGGTTACCGTTTTTGCTGGTCGTGTTGACCAGCATTTTCACGATGTTTTCGGCGCCGGTATAGCGCAGATCCTTCGAGCCGTAGCCCCAGTGGTTGTTCAGCGTCACGCAGGACTCCCACGGGACTGCCCGTCCGAGCCTGTCGGTCACGGCTTCCGACGGGATTATCTGCTCCGGCGAAAAGAAATCCCCGGCGTAGGGCAACGGTTCGGCCTCCAGGACCCTTCCGGGAAGCCCGTTCGCAATGAGCCTGTCGTCGATGATGATATCGGGCTGCAATGAACGCGCCGTTTTTACGAGTCTATCGGCTTCCCATTTCTCCCCGGTCATGACGTCGTAGGAAAAGTCGAACCACATGATGTCTATTTTGCCGTAGTTTGTGAGCAATTCCCTGACCTGGTTATGCAGATACTCCACATAGCGCGGGAAATCGTGCTTCCTGTCTCTGTTCTTTTCCATTTCCCTCTCCGGATGGGTTTTATCGCCGTAATGGGGATAGTCCGGGTGGTTCCAGTCGATCAGCGAATAGTACAGGCCGATTCTTATGCCTTCGGCGCGGAACGCCTCCACAAACCCGGCGATCAGGTCTTTGCCCGCCTTCGTGTTGGTCGATTTGTAGTCCGTATATTGGGAATCGAACAGGCAAAAGCCCTCGTGATGCTTGGCCGTCATCACGGCGTACTTTATTCCGGCGGCCTTCGCGGTTCTCGCCCATTCGCGCGGGTCGTAGCGGACTGGGTCGAATTCTTTGAAATACGGCGAGTAATCCTCGTCCGGAATGTTCTCCCTGTTGCGCACCCACTCCCCGCGGCCGGGAACGGAGTATAAACCCCAGTGGATGAACATTCCGAACCGGCTTTCCATAAACCAGCGGGTCCTTTCGCTGCGGATCTGATATGAGTCATCCGTATTTTGCATTTCATTCCCCTCTCGACAGGCGATAAGATCGGCGATACCGGATGCTGAAAACATTTACCGACGACGTGACAGAGGAGGTTAATGTTTTCGCACTCCGGTAGAGATGAAAGTAACATCATTTGAGCGGCTGGTCAACATGTTGCGTACAATGCCGCAAAATCAGATACTTTTGGCAAATCAACGCCCATTTGTTATTTCAAATGTCATATTTAATAAAAGGGTGCGACAAATTTTCGTGGGAATCGTAGGGGACGCCCCCTGGGCGTCCCGTTACTTGAATCTGCGACAACCGCGGGACGCCGAGGGCGGCGTCCCCTGCTGTATTATGGCAAATCCCACGAAAATTTGCCGCGCTCTGAATAAAATGCTTATTTTTGGAAAATACTTTAATGGATTACTTTTCCTGCATTACTAACTTATTTCAGGAGTTGGTGTCTATTTTACGATACTTAAAGCCATTGATCTTCGCGGCGGCGGTCATGCTGGCGGGCAGCCCCGGCGTCGCGGCCGGCGCTTCCGCTCCCGACGAGAATCTGCGGCCGGACGTCAGGCTCATTATCGACGGCAGACTCACCTCCCCGCCGATAAGGCCGATCATAGTCAACGACAGCCCGTATCTGCCACTGCGCTACATCAGCGAAAAACGCGGCGCCAAGGTCGGCTGGGACACCCGGTCCAAGACGGCCGCCGTATCGCTCGGCGGGAAAGAGCTTGACACGGGCGGGATACTGGTGGACGGCGTATTGATGGTCGGCCCGGACTTTTTCAGGCGGATGTTCTCGCTCGAGACGGCGTTCTACGGCGAATACGACATAATCGTCATGAGCTCCAACGGCAAGGCCGGGATAATGAGCGCGGACGACGCGCTGAAACTGACCCCAACATACAACGGTTACTCCAGGGACGACCTGAACTGGCTGTCCAAGATCGTCGAGGCGGAGGCCTCGGGGGAGAAGTTCGCCTCGCGCCTCGCCGTGGCCAACGTGATAATCAACAGAAAAAACGCCGACGGGTTCCCCTCCACGATCAAGGGCGTCATCTTTGACAGAAGCTGCGGCGTCCAGTTCACGCCGACGAGCAACGGCGCCATCTACAACACCCCCAGCGGCGAGAGCTACCTGGCCGCCGTGGAGGCCCTCGAGGGCAAGAACAACGCCGTGGGCGCGCTGTTCTTCTACAACCCGAAGTACGCCACGTCCAACTGGATCTCCCGGCACAGGAAGTACGCGTTCACCTTGGGCGGGCATGAGTACAGGTACTGACTGGAAGCTAGAAACTGGAAACTGGAAACTGGAAACTGAAACTGGAAACTGGAAACTGAAACTGGAAACTGGAAACTGCGGCGCATGAAAACGGAGCGGTGTGTTTACCCGCTCCGTTTTTTATCTCAGAAGTTCAATTCCAACGGAAATGTCGAAACAACCCAGCGTCTGCAAGGTTTTTTCTAGGCTCCAGGCTCTAGTTTCTGCAGTTATCCAGTATATCACGCCGTCACGGTAACCGCGAACACATAATTCGGAAAACCCGGCGCCTTGATCGTTATTACGGCAATGCCCGCCTTCAAAGGCATAAGCGAGCCGCCGGGATCGACGCCGCATACGGCCTGGTTGGAACTCGTGATAACAAGCGGCCCGGGACCTATGTAGGTGAACGGTATTTGGGCAGGCTTGCCTATTTTCACGCTCATGCTCTTTATACCGCATATGAACACCGGCGCGGCGTCGGCCTCGCGGGTCACTCTGACGGTATAGGTTTTTTCCGTGCCGTCCTCGGCCTTTACGACCACTTGGAACACGCTCTCGCCGACGCCGAGGGATTTCACCCCAGCGCCGCTGACAACCGCGTTCGCGTTGTTGGCTTCGGCGGAAATGACCACTGTTTCCACGTCGCTGCCGACTGTCAGCGCGTACTCCGTCACGTCCGGGCTGAAAGCGGGGCTAAGCTCATAGCTGCTGACGGAAAGACTCGCGAGGGTTGCGTCGCCGGAGAAGGCCGCGCGGGCCGCCACCGGGAAGTTGGTGGGCCACACGCCGAGAGTGTGCTCATACTGGTCGGTGGAGACGCCGCTTAGCTCAACGCCGCTCGTGTCCTCGTTTACATACAGGCTTGCGACCGTCCCCGCGGGCACGTTGTTGTCGCAGTAGAACGAAAGGCCCTTTACAATGATACTGCCGGTGATCTGCGCCGATTTATTGAAGTTAAAGAAGGAAATTTTCAGCATCGCGTCGTCTATAGCTCCGTCGCGCACATACAGAGGCACGACGTTGGCAAACGAAACCAACGGTTTTCCGCTGGCCGCGTCGTACCTGACGCTCTCGTTGGAAGCGCCGCCGCCAAAGCCCACTTCGCAGGCGGAGTAGTTGTTGGGAAGGTAATTTCCGTTCCAGACAAGGCCCGGCACAAGTATGACTGAGACATTGAACCCGTCGTCTCCCAGCTTTTGGTTATATGTATCCGTATTAAACCAGTGGAAGCCGGACGGGAGGGTTAGTATAACGGAACCGCCGCCCGTAAGGGGATCGCCGGCGGGGTTCGCCGCGCCGAGCAGGTACTCGGTAAACGTGACCGGGTTGACGGCAAACACGTCTTTGGCTACTACCACTTCACCGCCTATTGCTGTCATGCTGAAGACCGTCTGAACGACGATCAGCTGGGTCTGGCTGACACCGGCTATGTTGTAGCCGACTTTGACCGTGACGTTCGCGCTGCCCGTAGCGGTCACTATTACCAGCGGTATCCTGATCTCATACAGAACGCCGTTGGCGACGGACGTGTAGAAGCCGCCGGACGGGCCGTAGCCGGTGGCCGCCCAGCCGTCGGCGGTCCCGGGGAGGATCGTCAGGAGTGCCGAGCTGTCCCCCGTAATGTCGAGCCTGTAGGGGACGTCCATGATATCCCTCGTGCCCCAGCTCGCGTCCTGCGCCTTGGACTGCATCATTCCGTAGCGGAAGTATGTAGAAACATGCGCGTCATAGGAAATGCTGGGCGACGGAATCCACTGTGTGGTAAAAACGCCGCGGTTCAGATCGTAGTTTGTCGCGTCCGCGCCCGCCGTGCTGGTCCCCGAGGTCACGCCTATCGTCTGCGTGCTTACTGTGGGAGTGCTTCCTTCTTTGTTCGCGAAACTCCACTTGGCGTTGGTCAGGTCGATCGGGATAGTGCCGTTGACCAGTACAGAGTTGCTGACCCTCATGACCAGGTCGGTTCCGTCGATTTTCCCGCCCTGGAGCCCAAGGCTGCCCAGCACGCCCTGCTCCCAGAGCACGGTGCCCTTGGGAATGTAGCTGAGCCTGTCCACCGAATTGGTGGTGGCCGCGGAAACGGTCACCGTAAACGCGGCCGCGGACAAGACCGCGGCCAATAAAATTGCCGCCGCTTTCCTCATAAAAATCCCTCCTTTTTCCGTCATAATTCCGCCGGATATGTACTATTGTACCATAGATTACAGTATGTGTAAACTCAATCGCCAACGGAATCACGACAAACGCATGAAAGTATTTCCGCATAAAATTAGAGTTCCTTTTGTTGTAGGGCGCGCCGACCCCGGCGCGCCGTTCCACACAATTGGCGCTATTTGCAATGAATATTGTTGCAAGCTCAGCGCGCCGGGGTCGGCGCGCCCTACATTCGTTGTGCAATTTTTATGTTCATGCGTTTGTCGTGCAACGGGATTCACAGGCAAATTTCTGCCATCTCCCCCAACAAGAGTATAAATATGTTAAAAGATGTAAATGAATAATAACGGGATTAATTACGATTATTGAGGACAATGCCGCATGAAATCCGACAGCAAGCCGTCAGAACCGAACCGCGCCGCCTTCGGCGCGAGGACAGACCTGGCCCTGGAAGCCAGGGAAATGCGCGGCGGGGGGGCTATCGACGGCGTCGAGGTCTCCGAGGAGGAGTTCGCGGACGGGGCGGTCAAAGTCACCTGGGTCGAGATCGTGGACGAGAACGGCGCGAAGGCCCTGGGCAAGCCCGAGGGCAACTACGTCACGCTGGAGTCCGCCGCGATGAAGGAAAACGACGTCGAGGCCCACGAGGAGATCGCCAGGATCCTCTCGCGGCAGCTCGCGCGGCTGCACGACCTGGACGGGGAAGCCGCCGTGCTGATCGTGGGCCTCGGGAACTGGAACGTCACGCCGGACGCGCTGGGGCCGAAGGTCGTGTCCAAGGTGCTCGTGACAAGGCATATCAGGGAATATCTGCCCGAAAACCTGGCCGGGCGCGTGCGCGCCGTCAGCGCCGTAGCCCCCGGCGTCATGGGCCTCACGGGCATCGAGACGCAGGAGATAGTCAAGGGGATCGTGGAGAGGATACGCCCGGACATGGTCATAGCCGTCGACGCGCTGGCGGCCAGGAAGACCAGCAGGATCAACGCGACGATACAGATGTCGGACACCAGCGTAAACCCCGGCGCGGGCGTGGGCAACAAGCGGGCGAAGCTCGACGCCCAGAGCCTCGGCGTCCCGGTCGTCGCGATAGGCGTGCCGACGGTGGTGGACGCCGCGACGCTCGTAAACGACACCATGGAGCGGATGCTGGGCCAGATGCTCGAAAGTGTGCCAAAAGGCGCCGATTTTTATGAAATGCTGCAAAACCTGGCGGAAGAGGACAGATATTCGCTGATCACGGAGATACTCGACCCCTATGCCGGGAACATGTTCGTGACGCCCAAGGAGGTGGACGCCGTGATAGACCGCCTGTCGAACATCATAGCCAACGCGCTCAACATAGCCCTGCACCCCGGGATAGGCCCGGACGACGTCAACAGATACTTAAACCTATAACATTCATTATTTCAACAATTTGTTGCATATGGATTACCGGCGTGTTAAAATGACATAGACGAAGGAAGAGAGAGTAAGAGAGAGGTGAGTACGTTGTTTGTCAAGGGTGACAAGATCGTATACCCAATGTACGGCGCGGGCGTCATCGAGGAGCTGGAGGACAGGGAGATCGACGGCGACAACAAGGTGTTCTACGTTCTGAAAATACCCGTGGGCAATCTGAAGATCATGATCGCGGCGATGAACGCGGAGCAGCTGGGCATACGCAGGATCTACGGAAAAGACGAGATCATCAGCATCGTGGGCAGCGTCGCGGCGCGGCCCGTCGAGATGCCGGAGAACTGGAACCAGCGCTATAAGGCGAACATGGAGAAGATCAAATCCGGGAAGCTCTCCGAGGTCGCGCTGGTCTTCCGGAACCTGCTCCTGCGCGAGAGGCAGCGCGGCCTGTCGAGCGCCGAGAAAAAGATGCTCACCATCGCGAAGCAGATCATCCTGTCGGAGCTTATCCTGTCCCACGACGTGGAGAAGTGCAAGGCGGAGGACATTTTGATGAACATCATCGAGAACAGCGCGTCAGCGTGAACGATATTGAGCATCCGAACCGAGCATTTGACGCAAGCGCAGGAATTCGGCCAAATTTCTGCGTTTTCTTTGGAGGGGCCGGAATGTTGTTCGACACCCACGTCCACTCAAGGATGTCCGCCGATTCGGAAACGCCGCCGGAGGAAGCCGTCCGCGCGGCCGAAAGGCTCGGCCTCGGCCTGATCTTCGCGGAGCACGTGGACTATGAGCTGCCCGGTTACGGCGAAAAATACGTGGCGGACGTTCCCCTGTATCTGAGCGAATACGCGCCGCTTAAATCGCCGCGCGTCCTGACCGGCCTGGAGATCGGCCTGACCCCTTCCTCAACGGGGAAAAACGCGGCTCTCGCCTCGGACAAGAGGCTGGATTTCGTGATAGGTTCCCTGCACGTGACCTACGGCTATGACAACTCCGCGCCGGAGTTCTGGAATTCGCCGGAGTTTCCCGACCCCAAGGCGGCGTATCTGGAATCCGCCGCGGAAATGGCGGAAGCCTGCGATTTCTTCGACAGCCTCGGGCACATCGACTACCCAAGCAGGTACTGTCCCCTCCCGGAACGGGAGATCAGATACCGGGACTACATAGAATTGTACGACCGGATCTTCGGCGCGCTGATAAAAAGCGGCAGGGTCCTGGAGATCAACACGGGGAGGCTTGTAGGCAGGCACGCCTCCGCGGACGCGGAGGCCACGGCCGGCGAGGTCTGCGCGGCTTACGCGAATCGGGGTGGAAAATACGTCACCATCGGCTCCGACGCGCACACGGCCGGCGCGGTCGGCGCGGGCTTCGGCGCCGCGCTCCGTATCGCCAAATCCGCCGGGCTTCAGCCGGTTTTTTTCCGCGGGCGGCGGATGTATAAATCCATCGGCCCGGGAGAAAATAGTCTGTGAGCACCCGCGCCGAAAGCGGAAAAACATTACCGGAGAGCGAGAACGTCGGCCTCCGGTATATTAAACAACACCTCCGCGGGTGACAAGGAGGATAGCTTATGCCTGATAAAAATCAGAAGAAATCCGGCGCAAACGCCAAGGATAAAAAAGGCAAAAAAAGCGACTCGGAATAATCGAATAGCCATTGCAAAACCCGCCGGCGCGGTCGCGCCCGGCGGGTTTTGCAATGGCGGCGGGCGAAAATAGGCTGATATACTCGCGACCGAAAACTTCTTCTATACCGGATGCAGAAAACATTTGCCGACGACGTGACAGAGGAGGCTAATGTTTTCGCACTCCGGTATAAAAATCATTCAAAGTTTTCGGTCGCGAACGACCTCCACCCGGAGCGAAAAGTGAATTTCTTTTCGCTCCTTGGTATACTGCTTGCGGGCGTCTGACCGCGGGCGATTGATAATCGCCCCTACGACTGTCGTTCCTAAAAAAGGCGTTTGTCGCGGCTTGTCCCCGCCCCGATATGCGGGAGTTCGCGGCGGGAACAGAGCCGCCGCCCTACTGGCAACCTCCGAAAACTTATGAATCTAACCTCCGAACCGATAAAAAGGGCGTAAATTTTATGTTGAGTCCCACTTTTTTGAAATTTTTGTCCTAAACATCGATTTTTCAAGCATGTTTACATCATATTTATCACCAACTCATCCCTTTTTCCCGCTTTTGGACATACTTA